>JALYHO010000238.1 GCA_030776545.1 Pseudomonadota bacterium
GGCGTGGCCGTCGACGCCTGTGGCGGCGTTGCGGTCGCCGGCGCGTCGGCAGCGGCGAGCGTGTGCGGGCCGGCATGGGCCGGCGAGACGACGACCGAAACGCGCGTGGTGACCGTCGGCTTCACGCTCCGCTGCGCCGTGTAGGCGCTCGATCCTTTCGGCACGTCGACGCAGCCGCCGTCGTTGCAGACCGCGACCCGGCCGTTCACCACGCCGACGCGCAGGCCGTCGTCGATCGCCGCGGTGTATTCGGTGCCGCGAATCCCGATCGTGCCGGTCGGCGTGTCGAGCTTGTAGCGGTCGACCCGCGCCTTGCCGATGCTGCCGCTGATGGTCCGCAGGGCACCGCGCACCAGGCTCATGTAGCCCTTCTCGTCGTCGCCGGCCGGGCCCGCCAGATGGTAGTCGTCCATCCGCAGCAGGGTGCGTTCGTTCAGCGACATCATCCCGCCATCGACCATGCGCAACTGGACGCTGCCCTTGCCGGTCTCGATCGATTCTCCGGACTCGACGACCACGCCGGGGCTCGCCGGGCGGGCCTGGCCCGACGCCGACAGGACGTGCGCGTCGCCGGACGCGAACAGCACCGTCGCCGACGGCACCGCCCAGGCGCTCCCGCCGACGATCCACAACGCCGCGCAGGACACCACATGGCGGCGCCACCGCGGGGCCGGCGTGCTGACAGCGGAGGAGGCGGCGGTAGAACAACAGACGCGCTTCATGGGAATTCCTTGCGAAGGGTGAGCTGGAAGACGGTTCGGGTGAAGTCGTAGAGCACCACGTTGGAGGCCGCCCGGGTATAGCGGACCAGCGGAATCAACTGCCAGCCATTGCGTACCGCGTAGCGCATCTGCAGCGACAGGTCGTCCTGCCGATCGCGGCGCTGCACGTCGAACAGCGGCTCGGCGGCGCCGTAGCGGCGCGTCTCGTGCTGCCAGTCGACCGACATCGCGAGCGCGTCCGAGAACCGGTGCTCGGCGCCCAGGCGCAGTCCGGTCGCGTGGTGCCCGAAGTACTCGAAACTGTCGTGCCGGACGCGCTCTTGGGCGTAGTAGGCACTGCCATAGACGAGGGCGACGGAAGCACCGAAATCGCGCGCGAACCCGACGCCGAGTAGCGACCGGTCGGTGTTGCGCGACGCCTGGTCGGCGTACTCCTGGCGCGACCACTGGGCGAAGACGCTCGCTTGCGACACGGCGTCGAGCTGCGATTGCCATTGGGCCGTGGCGCCGTTCGCGGTCCGGTAGGCGCGCGACCCGACCCAGGCGGTGCCGCTCTGCAACGCGACGGTCTGGCTCTGCAGGCCGGCCTGGTGGTTGACGCCGGCCGTGACGTCGAACAGGTCGGTGTTCATGTCGTGGACGCGGCGGTTCAGGTTGGCTCGCAGGCTGGTCGCGACCAGCGCTTTCCAGCCGGGGGCGAGCGTGAACTGCGCGTTCGCGCCGCCCGCGGCTGTCGCGAACAGATCGTGCTGTTTCTGGTTCTCCGGGGCAGTCTGGAACAGCAGTCCGCCGAACGCCGGGATCGCGAAATCGCCCTGGTTGGCGGCACTGTTGACGTTGGTGTCATAGCCGCCGCCAAGTTCCAGATAGCCGGAGAACCGCGGACCGGTGCGTGGCGCGACCTGGTCGACCACGCCCAGGACGCGGTCGATGGCGGCCGCGGCATCGCCCGGCATCGGCAACTGGCGCGCCCGCTCGAGCTCGACCCGCGCGCGTTCGGTTTCTCCGGCAGCGAGGTAGGCGCGCGCCAGCTCGGCCCGGGCGAGCCCATTCTCGGGCTGGCTCGCTACGGCACGTTCGAGAGCGAAAATCGCCCGGGTCACATGGCCCGAGTCCAGGGCGGCGATGCCGAACAGGTATTCGAAGCGCGGTTCACCGGCGCGGCGCGCCTCCTCGGTGTCGAGAAGGGCATAGGCACCGGCGGCGTCCTGCGACTTCAGCCGGGTCGCGGCACGGTCCAGGCTCGGGTCCTGGGCGTGGGCGGTGGCCGCGAGCCAGGAGAATGCAAGCGCTGCAAGAACCGTGGGCGTGCGACCGCGCCGCCGGACAACGCGGGGGCGGCGCAAGGGGCGAAGTTCGGGCAAGGCGGGATCCAGAAGGTGAAGGTGGAACCCATACTTCGGCCGCCCGGCGAACCAATGAACCGCATTTCATCCATTGCGGAGCAAAGTGTGCGATTTTTGGGCGGAATTGCGAGCTCGTTCGAGTCACTCAGCCCACCAGAATGCACGAGGGTTAGCGGCTTAGCGCGCACTAACCCTTTGTCATTTGTGGCCCCACCTGATGGCTGTGCTTGTTCGTTGGTGGGGTGCGATGTCTATGATGGGCGCCGACACGTTCTTCGCCAATGTCCTTTCCGGGCGCACATCGGCAGGCCCGCCACGACCCCGGGCGGGGCGTTCACGCCGTCCTGTTACAAGGGCGTGGTTTCCACCTTCCGATCAAGAGCGCTCATGGACCGTTTCCTGGCTATCGACGCCTTCGTACGGGTTGCCGAATCGCAGAGTTTCGCCGAAGCGGCGCGCCAGATGCGCGTGTCGCGTTCGGTGGTCACGAGCCGGATCCAGCAACTCGAAGATTTCGTCGGGGCGCCGCTTTTCCATCGCAACACGAGAAGCGTGCGGCTCTCCGATCTCGGGCATTCCTTCCTGCGCGACTGCACCGAACTTGTCGGGCGCACCAACGAGGTCGTCGACCAGATGCGCGAGGTGACGACATCGCCCGCCGGCCGGTTGCGGATCCATGCGCTGCCTGGCTTCGTGCTGGGACATCTGGCGCGGCTACTGCAGGAATTCCAGGCCCGGTACCCGCAGATCGTGCTCGACCTCGTCGTCAACGACGCGGTGCTCGATCCGGTGAAAGAAGGCTTCGACTGTGCGTTGCAGATCTTCCCGCCGCGCTCCGAAGAGCTGGTCTCGAGAAAGCTCTTCCCGGTTCGACGTGTCCTTTGCGCGTCATCGAGATACCTGGAGAAATATGGTGTGCCGAAGCATCCGCGCGAGCTCGCCAATCATCGGCTCGGCTGGTACTCGGGCTATCCGACGCGCGAGCGCTTGATCTTTCATGGGGCGGCCGAGCAAGTGGCCGTCGACGTCAAGCCGGTGTTGATGACCAACAGTGTTCACCTGCTCAGCGAGTACGCGCTCGAACACGCCGGCATTGTTTGTGTTCCCACGCTGGTAGCGTCGGAACGGGTGATGTCGGGCGAGTTGCGAATGGTGCTGACGGACTATCCGCTGAGTTCTTTCTGGCTGTCGGTCTTCTACCCGGCGAACCTCCGAAGTTCGCTCAAGCTCAAGCTGTTTCTCGAAGGGCTCACCCTCAGTTTTTCCGGCGTTCCCCCGTGGGATGATGCGTTGGTCAAAGCCGGCTTCATCGGGTCCGAAATCATCGAGTAGTGGCGGCACGTTGCCGGGACCCACTCGGGGAAACCCGCATATTGTTCTGGAAATCCAAACAATCAAGTCGGGCGCTGACCCCTACCGCGGAGCGCTTGCCGTTCCTAGACTGTGCCTCACGGATCAAGGAGACCCGCGATGACGCAGACCGCCTACAAGACAGTGTTCGGATCGCTGGACCGCTTCGAGAAAGGCGGCGTGCAAAACATCGACGACGACGTCAAGCACTACGCGTTCTCCAATTGCTTCGAGATCGCGAGCAAGGCGAAGCCTTACGAAAAAGTCGTCTTCGGCCAGAACCAGATCTATGTGCTCGAGACCATCCGGGCCGAGGGCACATCGCCCTGGTACACGTGCGCACACGACGAATTCGCGCTCAGCATGGACGGCGATGTGGAGATCCACCTGGTCCAGCTCGACGCCGAACAGACCGTGCCGGACGAGCACCACAACGGCGCCGTCCTCGTCAAGGGCGAGCCACGCGGCAAGAAGATGGGCTGGATGAAGATCAAGCGCGGCCATCAGGCCATGCTGCCCAAGAACACCGCCTATCAATTCCGCGCCGCGAAACCCGCGGTGCTGGTGCAGCAGACGTGCAAGGGCGACCTGTCGATCGAGCGCTGGGCAGAGATCTGCCAGGTCGCTTGACATGTCGTCGACCGAAATTACAGACAAACACCACCGGAGTTCGCTCATGAACGCTCCCGCCGAGATCAACCAGGTGCTCGCGAGTTCGCCCGACGCGCTGCACGGCTACAAGGCTTTCACCCTTGGCAGCTTCAGCTTTCGGCGCGACGAATACTTCGCGCACATCAGCTGGAACACGCGTGACGGCCGGCCGCTCTCGCACACGATGGACGTCGGCAACTTCCTGCGCGCGCTGATGCGCGATGTCGCCTGGGGTTTCTTCTACGGCGGCGTGAATTTCGATCACGTCTTCGGCACGACCAATCACTACAAGACCGTCGACCTCTACGCCGGCACCTACAACGCGACGATGAAGGCCGCCAACGTCGACCTGCTCGAGAACTTCGAGACGCCGCAGATCGCGGCCACTTTCGAGAAAATGCTCGACGACTGGACCAACGAGACCTTCGACCCCTTCAGTGCGCCGCAGGAAACCGGCTCGCCGTACGGCCGCAAAAATGGCAGCAACACGCCCAAGCTCACACGCGCCCGCGAACTCGCCAAACGTTGTGTCGGCCTCAAGGACGACCTGAGCCTGCGAAGTGACGAGCGCGGTGCGCCCATCAACAGGGCCTTCGCCGACGTGCCGCAGGAGCAGCCCGAACTGCATCCGGAGCCGGGATTCGAGAACGAGGTGCATGCCTTCAACCTGTTCGCTTTTCTGAGCCGCAGCCAGGTGACGTGGAACCCGAGCTTCACGTCGGTCGTGAAGTACAGCTTCATGTGCCCCACGACCGAGGAGCACATCCTGCCGATCATCCATGCGAACGACCGCGTCGAGTGGTTTTTCCAGATGTGCGACGAGATCCACTGGGACTGCGCCGACAAGACCAGCGGCAAGCCTCTGGCCCGCGTCATCATGAAAGCCGGCGACATGGCCGCGATGCCGGCTTATTGCCGGCACCAGGGCTACAGCCCGAAGCGCTCGATGCTGCTGGTCTGGGAGAACGGGTCGCCGACGCTGGTGTATGAGATCGAGAAGGGCGAGAGTCCGGAAGTGCCCGTCGAGTTCTAGACATTCTTCATCGGCCGACCGCGTGCCCGCACGTCGTTGCGACGGGCCAGTGCGCGCCTGCCGCCAATTCGGGAACACGCCATGACCCCAGACGCCGCCCAGACCGCAGCCGGCCTGCGCACGCGGATCCGCGACCGACTCTTCATCGACGGGCAGTTCGTCGACGCCGAATCCGGTGAAACGCTCGCGACGCTCAACCCGCACGACAATTCGACCCTCGCGGAAGTCGCCCTCGCGGGCGTTGCCGATATCGACAAGGCCGTCGCCGCCGCGAGCCGCGCATTCCCGGCGTGGAGCCGCATGGCCGCCGCAGACCGCGGCCGCATCCTCTTGCGCCTGGCCGACTTCATCGAGCGCGACGCGGACGATCTCGCGCGCCTCGAATCGCTCGACACCGGGCACCCTTTGCGCGATTCGCGCAACCTCGACGTGCCGCGCACGGCCGCGTGCTTTCGTTATTTCGGCGGCATGGCGGACAAGTTGCAAGGCGATGTCGTTCCGGTCGAAGCGGGCTTTCTGAACTACGTGACCCGCGACCCGCTCGGTGTGGTGGGCCAGGTCGTGCCGTGGAATTTCCCGCTGATGTTCACGAGCTGGAAGATGGGCCCGGCTCTCGCGGCCGGCAACACGATCGTGATGAAACCCGCCGAGATCACGCCGCTCACGTCGCTCAGGATTGCGGAGTTGATGAGCGAGGCCGGCATGCCGGACGGTGTCGTCAACGTGGTGCCTGGCCGCGGTGCGGTGGCCGGTCAATACCTCGCCGAACATGCGGGCGTTGCGAAGATCGCGTTCACCGGCAGTACCGCGACCGGCCGCCGTATCGTGCAGGCCAGTGCGGGCAACCTCAAGAAGGTGCAACTGGAACTCGGCGGGAAAGGCGCGAATATCGTTTTTGACGACGCGAACCTCGCCGCGGCGGTGAACGGGTCTGCGTGGGCCATCTTCCACAACCAGGGACAGGCCTGCATCGCAGGCTCGCGGCTCGTCCTGCACGAACGGATCGCCGATGAATTCCTCGACAGGTTCACCGCGCTCGCGAAATCGATACGCCTGGGCAACCCGCTGGATCCGGCAACGGAAATGGGCCCGCTCACGAGCGCCCAGCATCGTGACCGGGTGCTCGCCTACGTCGACGTGGCGAAACAGCAGGGAGGCGAAATCGTCACCGGCGGCAGGGCGCCCGATGCGCCTGAACTTGCACGCGGCTGCTACATCGAACCGACCATCGTGAAGGCGCGCAGTTTCAAAGACCGCGTGGCGCAAGAAGAGGTCTTCGGGCCCTTCGTGACCGTGTTGACGTTCAAGGACGACGCCGAAGCCCTGGCGATCGCCAACAGCACCGAGTACGGGCTCGGCAGTGGGTTGTGGACCTCCAACCTGCAGCGCGCCCACCGAACCGCGCGCGACATGCAGGCGGGCATGGTGTGGATCAACAGCTACAAGCGCGTCAATCCGGGGTCGCCCTTCGGCGGCGTCGGGCAGAGCGGCTATGGTCGCGAGATGGGCTTCGAGGCGATGCGCGAATATACGCAGGCCAAGAGCGTGTGGGTCAACGTGGACGCACAGATCCCGCCCTGGTATTTGCGCGCCTGACTGCCAGCACATGCAAGCCTTCGTCTATCAGGCCAGTGGTTCGCGGGTCGTCTTCGGCGCGGGCTCGGTGCGGCGACTCGCGCGCGAACTCGACGCGCTCCACCTCGCGCGCGCGCTGGTGCTGTGCACGCCGCAGCAGGTGGACGCGGCGCGGCTCGTCGTCGACGTGCTCGGCGACCGCGCGGCCGGCATCTTCGCGGGCGCGGTGATGC
>JALYHO010000239.1 GCA_030776545.1 Pseudomonadota bacterium
CTGCACCGCCGGGGGCGTGCTCGCCGGACTCGCGCTCGCGCTCGGCGCCGCCTGGGCGCGACGTGGCCCGCAGGGTGACCAGAACCTCGACTACATCGACGCGGCGCGTCACGGGCGCGTCGACCTCAACGACCGCCTGACCCTGACGCGCAGCGTCTCCGCGCTGCTCTCCGTGGGCACCGGGGCGTCCATCGGCCGCGAAGGGCCGATGGTGCAGCTTTCGGCCTGGCTCGCCGCGACGCTCGCGCGATGGCTGCCGCTGGAACCTCAGCAACGCACGACGCTGCTGGTGGCCGGCATCGCCGCGGGAATCGGGGCGGCTTATCACGCCCCCGTGGCCGGCGTGGTGTTCGTTCTCGAACTGGCGCTCGGGTTCATCGTGCCGCACGCGATCGCGCCGGTGCTGATCGCGGCCGCGACCGCCGCGGCGCTCATCTACTGGCTGGTCGAGCCGCTGCCGCTCTACCCGATGGCCTCGATGGCGCAGCTGCCCACGAGCCTTGGCGTGGCGCTGGTCGCCGGCGTGTTCTTCGGTGCGATCGGTTGGGTCTTGCTGCTCATGCTCGACAAGGCGCGCACCGGGTTCGCCCGCCTGGGCTCGGCGCCGCTGCGCCTGGGTCTGGGCGGGCTCGCCGTAGGCCTCTTGTCTGCCGGGGTACCGGAAGTCTGGGGCAACGGCTCCAGCGTGGTCGCCGAGGTTCTGTCCGGCCAGGCGCCGTGGGCCCTGCTCGCGCTCGTGTTGGTGGTGAAGGTGCTGGCCACCGTGCTGAGCTCGGGGAGCGGCGCGATCGGCGGGGTGTTCACGCCGTCCCTCTTCGTGGGCGCGGTCGCAGGCAGCGTGGTCGCACAGGTCGCGGCGTTGTCGCTACCGCCCGCCTGGGTCGGCGACCCTCGCGTACTCGCGGTGCTGGGCATGGCGGCGGTACTCACCGCGGTCACCCACGCGCCCTTGATGGCGATCGTGATGGTCCTGGAGATGACCAGTCAGTTCCAGCTGACCGTTCCCGCGATGCTGGCCTGCGGCGTCGCGTACGCGGTGAGCACGCAGTTCGGCGCCCGGCCGCTGTACGGCAACCCGATCGAAGCGCACCGATAAGAAAGCGCCGGTTCGCCGCGGGCGCCGGGGTGAAACATCCTGCTGCACGCTGGCAGACGGCGGCGGCACACTACCACCCTCGATCAGGGGGCGTCGCCAGGCGAGACCTTGAAGTGGCGGCCTGTGCGACCCATATGGGGCGGTCCTGGCAGGGGTGCGTCCACCCCCGGCAGCCGATCCCAAGGTCTGGTACCGTCCGCCCAAGAAAGTCACAAGGAGAAGCCGCATGAGCGGTCTGAATGAACGTTTGCGCGAGCTCTCCGACGAGCGCCTGAACGGGATGCGCAGAGGGGTGGAAAAAGAAAGCTTGCGTGCGCTGCCGGACGCCGGCCTGGCGTTGACGCCGCATCCCGCGGCGCTTGGCTCGGCGCTGACCCACCCGCACATCACCACCGACTTCAGCGAATCGCAGCTGGAATTCGTCACTGGCGTGCACGCCAGTGCGCGCGCTTGCGTCGAAGAACTCACGGCGATCCACCAGTTCTCGTATCGCACGCTGCAAGAGCTCGGCGACGAGATGCTCTGGGTCTCGAGCATGCCCTGCGGACTGCCCACCGACGAGACGATACCGATCGGGCGCTACGGCTCGTCCAACGTCGGGCGCGCCAAGAGCGTCTATCGCATGGGGCTGGGGCACCGTTACGGCCGGCGCATGCAGACCATCTCGGGAATCCACTACAACTGGTCCATGCCGGGTGTCGGCAGCGATGAGTATTTCGCGCTGATCCGTAATTTTCGGCGGCATTCGTTTTTGCTGCTGTACCTCTTCGGGGCCTCGCCGGCGCTGTGTTCGAGCTTCGTCGCCGGGCACGAGCACGAATTGCAGCCCCTCGGCGAGGGCGGCACGCTGCACATGCCGCACGGCACGTCCCTGCGCATGGGCCGCTTGGGCTACCAGAGCGACGCGCAGGCGTCGCTCTCGGTCAGCTACAACAGCCTGGAAAGCTACGCCGCCTCGCTGCAGGAAGCGCTGACCCAGCCCTACCCGGCGTACGAGGCGGTGGGGATCCGCAACCCGGGTGGCGACTACAACCAGCTGGCGACCAGCCTGCTGCAGATCGAAAACGAGTTCTACGGCACGATCCGGCCCAAACGGGTGATCTTCCCGGGCGAGCGTCCGCTGCATGCGCTGCGGGAACGCGGCGTCGAGTACGTGGAAGTCCGATGCATGGACCTCGACCCGTTCGAGCCGGTCGGGATCAACGCCGCCACGATGCGTTTCCTCGACCTGTTCCTGCTCCATTGCCTGCTCGAATCGAGTCCGCCCGACACGCCCGACGAGATCAGCGCCGTCGGCCGCAATCAGCAGCGGGTCGCGGCGCGCGGCCGCGAGCCCGGCTTGCGGCTCGAGCGTGGCGACCACGCGGTGACCCTGACCGAATGGGGCACGGAGATCGTCGGCGCCTTGGGTCCGATCGCGGCCCGTCTCGATGCCCTGGACGCAGGCACGAACTATCGCGACGCGATCGTGCTGGCCGAGGAACGCCTGCGCGACCCGCAGGCCACCCCGTCGGCCGCCGTGCTGCAAGCCCTGGCGCGCGATTTCGGTGGCGGCTACGTCGACTTCACCCGGTCCCGCTCCTTGCAGACGCGTGAAGCGCTGCGCGCGCTGCCACTGCCTGCCGAGGTGCTCACGCGCTTCACGGCGGCGTCGAAGGAGTCGGTCGAGGCCCAAAAACGTATCGAAGCCAACGACAGCTTGCCGTTCGAAATCTACCGACAGCAATACATCTCCCCGGAGCGCCTGGGGGTGCCGGGCAAGCGCAGGCCCGCCCTGGCCTGACGCCATGCCGCAAGCCATCAGAGAGTTCGGGCGGCTCGACGACGCTGCGCTGCGACGCGAGGTGTTGCAAGGCGCCCAGCCGGCCGTGCTGCGCGGCGTCGTCGAGGACTGGCCCGCGGTGCGGGAGGGGCGCCGTTCCGCGTCGGCCCTGGTCGCCTACCTGATGCGCTTCGACAATGGCAGCGAGGTCGACGCGCTCATGACCCGGCCCGAGGAAGAGGGCCGGATCTTCTACACCGACGACCTGGCGGGCTTCAACTTCCTGCACAACCGGCTGCCCCTCGCTCGCCTGATCGAGCAGGTGCTGCGCTACGCCGCCTTTCCCAACCCCCCCGCCGTGGCGGCGCAAAGTGCACTGCTGCGCGACTGCCTGCCGGGGTTCGCGGAAGACAACCCCCTGCCACTCCTCGGCCCGGACGTGCTGCCGCGTCTCTGGTTGGGCAATTCGATCACCACGCCGGCGCATTTCGACGAGGCGCGCAACATCGCCTGCGTCGTGGCCGGGCGGCGCCGCTTCACCCTGTTTCCGCCCGAGCAGGTCGGCAACCTCTACGTCGGCCCGCTCGACCACACCCCGACGGCGACGCCCATCAGCCTGGTCTCGATGCGCCAGCCCGATTTCAGCCGCCACCCCCGCTATCGCGAGGCGCTGGAGGCGGCTCAAGTGGCCGAACTCGGCCCGGGCGACGCCTTGTTCATCCCCACCTTGTGGTGGCACCAGGTCGAGTCGCTCGCGCCTTTCAACCTGTTGGTCAACTACTGGTGGAGCGGGTCGATCGCTGCCGGAAGGGAGGCGGACTCCGGGCTCGACGCCATGCTGCATGCGATGCTGGTGCTGCGCGATGCCGATCCGGCCTTGCGCGCGGCGTGGCGTGCCCTGTTCGACCACTACGTGTTCGATCCCACGCGCGACGCCGCGGCTCATTTACCGGTCGACCGACGCGGCGTGCTGGGCCCGATCGGGCCCGAGATGGCCGAACGCTTGCGTGGGCGGTTGGCGGCTCGATTGCGCCGCTGACCCGCGCGGTCCGACCTGCGGCGGCACCGTGCGGGTCGGCGGATCGATGGTCGGCCCGCTCCTTGCATGCACGTCGTCACGCCGCCTTTGGAACTGGCGGTGCATCATAGGGGGATGAGCACAGTGGCGAAGATACCTCCAGGCGTCGGTCCGCGGTTTCCGCAAGTGGTGGTGCTGTTCGGGGCCACCGGGGACCTGGCGCGCCGCAAGCTCCTGCCGGGCCTGTTCCATCTCTCGAGTGCCGGATTCATTCCAGGGACGCGCATCATCGGCATGTCGCTGGACGAGATCGATGCCGATGGGTTTCGGGCCAGCGCGCGCAGCGCGCTCGATGAATTTTCCACCCGCAAATTCTCCGACGCCGAATGGCACCAGTTCGCCGCCAACCTCGACTATGTCCCGCTGGCGGCCGGTCCGGGCGCCCTGCGGGCGGCCGTCGAGCGGGCCGAGCAATCGTTCACCGGTGAAAGCCGCCGCCTTCACTATCTGAGCGTGCCGCCGAACGCGGCGCTCTCGGCGGTGCGCACGCTGGGCGAGGCCGGCCTGGTGGAACGCTCGCGCATCATCATGGAAAAGCCGTTCGGCACCGACCTGGCGAGTTCGGTGTCGCTCAATGCCCGTCTGCACGAGGTCTTCGACGAAGAGCAGATCTTTCGCATCGACCATTTCCTCGGCAAGGAGCCGGCGCAGAACATCCTGGCGTTTCGATTCGCGAACGGACTGTTCGAACCGATCTGGAACCGCAATTTCATCGACCACGTCCAGATCGACGTTCCCGAAACGCTCGGTCTGGGCAAGCGCTCCGGCTTCTATGAAGCCACCGGAGCGTATCGCGACATGGTGGTGACGCACCTGTTCCAGATCCTCGGGTTCATGGCGATGGAGCCGCCCACCTCGCTCGAGCCGGCTCCCATCAGCGAGGAGAAGAACAAGGTCTTTCGCAGCATGGTGCCGATCCAGCCTGCCGACGTGGTGCGCGGCCAATACACCGGCTACCGCAGCGAAGAAGGCGTGAGCCCGGAATCCGACACCGAGACCTTCATCGCCCTCAAGTGCGCGATCGACAACTGGCGCTGGGCCGGTGTGCCGTTCTACCTGCGCACCGGCAAGCGCCTGGCGCAGGGCCAGCGCATCATCTCCATCGCGTTTCGCGAGCCCCCCAAGAGCATGTTCCCGGCCGGCTCGGGGATCGGCTCGCAGGGGCCGGACCACCTGACGTTCGACCTGGCCGACGCGTCGAAGATGTCGCTCTCGTTCTATGGGAAGCGACCCGGACCGGGGATGCGTCTCGACAAGCTCAGCCTGCAATTCGCCATGCACGACACCGGCCTGATCGGCGACGTGCTCGAGGCCTACGAACGCCTGATCCTGGATGCGATGCGCGGCGACCGGACCCTCTTCACCACCGCCGAGGGCATCGAACGTCTCTGGCAGGTATCGACCGGCTTGCTCGAGTCGCCGCCCCCCGTGCGTTTCTACGCGCCGGGCTCCTGGGGGCCGAACGCCATCCACCAATTGATCGCACCGCGCGCGTGGCGCCTGCCCTTCGAGCGCGCCTGGCGCGATCCCAACAAGACGGGCGGATGATTCCACCCTGAGCTTGTCCACGCGCTCAGGGGCGTCGAAAAACCCAAGCCCGAACCCGCACGGCGTTCAATCCAACCAACTGTGCACCGCCCGCGCAAGCGTAGGCGCGTCGGTCAGTGCGACGAACGCCACCCCCGCGAACGCGCCCGCCAGGTGCGCATCATGGTTGACCCGGCCGACCTGGCGGCGCGACGCCCACACGCTGTAGGCGAGGTAGGCCAACGCGAACAGCGGCGCCGGCACCGGCACCGGGAGCGGCATGACGAGCACGCTGCTCTTCGGGTGGTAGGCGATCGAGGCGAACAGCACCACCAGGATCGCGCCGGATGCCCCCAGGCACCGGTACTCCGGATCGTTCCGATGCCTCAACCAGGTTCCGGCATCGCTCACCAGCAGCCCGAAGAAATAGAGGGCGACGAACGCACTGCTGCCGATCGTGCGCTCGAGCGCGAAGGCGAACGCCCAAAACGTGTAGGCATTGAAGAGCAGGTGGGACAAGTCGGCGTGCACGAAGCCGCTCGTGAAGAGCGTGTGGTACTGGCCCTGGCGCCGCAGCCAATAGGGGCGCAGGAGGTGGCGTTCGATCAACCCCGGCGACCGCCACAGGCCGTAGAGGCCGACCCCCACCATGGCGGCGAGTATGGCCGTGGCGGCGGGTGTCTGCGCCAACGCGGCGAGTTCCTCCATGCCCTGATTCAGCTCGCGTCCGTGGCCCCTTTCTCAGCCGAGCCGGCTCACCACCGCTCGGGTGAATTCCGCGGTGCTGGCCTTGCCGCCCAGGTCGCCGGTCCGAATCGCGTCGAGGTTGAGCGTGGCGAAAAGCGCGGTGCGCAGACGCTGCGCCAGGTCCGGCATGTTCACGTGATCGAGCATCAAGGCCCCCGCCAGGAGCAAGGCGGTCGGGTTGGCGATCCCCTTGCCGGCGATGTCGGGGGCCGAGCCGTGCACGGCCTCGAAGATCGCGGCGTCGGCGCCGATGTTGGCACCCGGCGCCATCCCCAGGCCGCCGACCAGGCCCGCCACCAGATCGGAGAGGATGTCGCCGAAGAGGTTGGTCGTGACCAACATGTCGAAACGCCAGGGGTCGAGCACCAGCTTCATCGCGCAGGCGTCGACGATCACGGTGTCGAGCTCGAACTGGCCCTTGAACTTTCGCTCGTACAGCTCGAGTCCGGTTTCCAGGAAGATCCCGGTCAAGGCCTTCATGATGTTGGCCTTGTGGACCAGGGTCACCTTCTTGCGCCCGGTGGCGACCGCGGTCTCGAACGCATAGTTCAGCAAACGGCGGCTGCCCGCACGGGTGTTGATGCCGGTGGCCATCGCCACGGCGTGCGGGTCGTCGTCGATCTCGACGTAGTGCTCGTGACCGATGTAGAGACCCTCGAGGTTCTCGCGCACCACCACCAGATCGATGTCGTCGAAGCGGCCCCCGGGAATCAGGGTGCGGGCCGGGCGCAGGTTGGCATAGAGCTTGAACTCTTCTCGCAGACGCACGTTGGAGGAGCGGTAACCGCCCCCCGAAGGGGTCTCGAGCGGCCCCTTCAGCGCCAGCCGGGTGCGTCTTATGCTTTGAAGCGTGGCGGGCGGCAGGGGGTCGCCCGCCTGATGCACGCCGGCCAGCCCGGCGACCTGCCGGTCCCACGCGAACGGGGACCCGAGGGCCTCGAAAACAGCCAGCAAGGCATCGACGATCTCGGGGCCGATGCCGTCGCCAGGGATCAAGGTGGCGGGGATGGGGCTGGTCATTCGGGGATTTCCTTCAAGGGGCGCCGCAGCGCAGGCCGGCAAGGATACGCCGGGTTCGTCCCACGCATTCCCCGTGGCAGGGCCCCGTCCGACTGCCGCTGCCGCTCAAGCGCGAGTGAAGAGCAGCACCGCGTTGGTTCCGCCGAAGGCAAACGAATTGCTGATGGCGGCGCCCAGGCCGCTCGCCGCCTGACCCGTCTCGAGCACCAGGTCGAGCGCACACGCCGGATCGGGGTGGGTGCAGTGCGCGTTCGGCGGCAAGACCTGTTCGCGCAGCGCCAGGACGGTGATCAGGGCCTCCAGCGCGCCCGCGCCGCCCAGGAGGTGTCCGTGCAGCGCCTTGGTCGAGCTCACGCGCAGGGCATCCAGCGCCGTTCCCCAGACACTGGCCAGGGCCTCGCACTCGACCACGTCGCCGATCCGCGTCGCGGTGCCGTGGGCATTGC
>JALYHO010000240.1 GCA_030776545.1 Pseudomonadota bacterium
CCTCCGACCCGCGTGGCGGCCGCGCATCCGGCGCACCCGCGCGGGACAGCGAGGCACCGAAGCCACTGCGCAGGTCTGCCGCGTCGGAAGAGGTGGTCGACCGGCGGTCGGCGCGGGAAGCGGGCTCGAATCGCACCATGCCTTCGAGGACTTCGGCGTGGGTGCGGAGGTCGTCGACGCCGTCGATCGAGACCCGGTAACGCGTGCCGCGCACGCCGACGACGGCGGTCGGGGTGACGACCTCCAGCGGCTTGGCCCGCAGCACCTTGGTCGCGAAGACCTCGATCGAGCCGTGAAGCATCCGCAGGGTGCCGGCGAACCAGGCGCCTGGTGCGTCGGCGTCGGCGGGGACGGTCGGCCTGGCGGCCGCGTTGGCGGGCAGCCTGCTGCCGTAGTGCCGGCTCATCGCCACTTCGGCCAGGCTCGAGGGCGCGATTTGCACCCGCGACCCATCCGGGAGCGCGAGCACGGCCGAGCTGTCCGGGCCGGTTTGCAGGAAGTCCCCCTCGACCACGGGGGTCCCGACCGCGGCGGCACCGGCGCGCACCGTCACATGCGGCCCGGTGACGCTGATCAGCGTGGCGCTGAGCGCCTCGCTGCGCAGCAACCGGACCGGAACGCGCAAGCGCTGGCCGGGCAGAATCAGGTCGGGATCGGGCAGGTGGTTGAGGCGTGCGACCTCGCGCCAGGCGACAGGCGAAACCAGGACGCGGTGCGAAAGGCCGATCAGCGTATCGGCCCGCACCACGGTGAGTTCGACCGTCGCCTCCGCGGCGCGGGTGGACGGGTGCCACGCCAACGCAGCGGCGGCCAGAATGCGCAGGATCGCTGCGCCACAGAAAGTTCGGGACATGGAAAGAGGAATTCAGTCCGCCACCGGACGCTGTGCGGCCTTCGGTCGAAACGACTGGCAGACGCCCGGATCGGTCTCGAGGTAGGGGCCCCCAATCAGGTCCAGGCAATAGGGGACAGCTGCGAAGAGGCCGTGCACCGGGGGCGTGGCGTCGGGCAGCCCCGCCAGCGTCTGCGCGATCGACTTCGGCTGGCCTGGCAAGTTGATGATCAAGGCCTGGCCGCGGATGACCGCGGTCTGGCGTGACAGGATCGCCGTGGGCACGAAATGCAAACTGATTTGTCGCATCTGCTCACCAAAACCCGGCATGACCCGGTCGGCGACGGCCAACGTCGCCTCGGGCGTCACGTCGCGCAACGCCGGGCCGGTCCCACCGGTGGTGAGGACCAGGTGGCAGCTCTTCTCGTCCACCAGCTCGACCAGGGCTGCGCTGATGCTCGCGGCCAGGTCCGGGATCAAGCGCGTTTCCCACTCGATGGGATTTCGGATCGCCGAGCTCAACCAGGATTGCAGTGCAGGGATGCCCAGGTCCTGGTAGACGCCCGCGCTCGCTCGGTCGCTGGCAGACACCAGGCCGATTCGGACCGATTCAAGGCGGGTCATTCGCAGTCTGCTCCTTGATGAACTGAAACAGCTCACGAAACGCCCTGCCATTGCGTTGGTCCGCGGCCAGTGCGGCGTCCTTGCGGGCGGCACGGACCAGGCTGCGGAGCTGCTGCCCATCGGCGGCCTCGTGTTCGGCCATGAAGCGGGTCGAGGCGTCGTCGCTCGCGAGCAATTCGACGCGCCAACGCTCGGCCTGGTGCAGGGCCAGGGCGTCCTTGGCACGGCCCAGTTGCATGTCGGTGACGGCCTGGCGTATCGGCTCGACATCGTGCTTGCGCATCAGCTTGCCGATGTACTGCATCTGACGGCGCCGGCCTTCGAACGATTTGGTTTTTTTGTATTGGCGGATCGCGTCGAGCAAGATCTCGTCGATCGCGAGCGCATCGATGCGCGAATCGGGCAGCGCCACCGCGGCGACGCCGAGCTCCTGCAGCGCATGCGAGGCCTGCTTGAGGCGGGTCTTGCTGGGCCGGTCGTCGAACGAGTCGTCGGGCGCGGGCGGCGGCGCGTCGCTTTGGAAAGGCGGAAGAGGGGGCGACATCGGACGGGCAGCGTGGGAGAGGCAACGAAACTAACGCGTCGGTATCATAGTCTGGCCCCAACCCGTCCCCCTCGACCTCCACGACATGCCCTCCAAACACTCCTCGGCGACGCCCCACTCGGGCTTTGCCTATGCACAGGCACAGTTTCAGAACTATGTCGAAGATGCGCTCAAGTTCGCGGCCACGCTCGGAGCCAGCGATGCAGCGGTCGAGGTGTCCGAAGGGGTGGGGTTGTCGGTCTCGATCCGCAAAGGCGAGACCGAGAACATCGAACGCAACCGCGACAAGTCGCTCGGCATCACGGTCTATGCCGGGCAGCGTCGCGGCAACGCCAGCACGTCCGATTTCTCGCGTGCGGCGCTCGAGCAGACCGTGCGGGCGGCCCACGACATCGCGCGTTTCACCGCCGAGGACGCCGCTGCCGGACTGCCCGATCCCGATGACCTGGCGCGTGGCGCTGATGCGCAGCGCGACCTGGACCTGTTCCACCCGTGGACCGTCGACGCCGACCAGGCCCGCGAGATCGCCCTGATCTGCGAGGCTGCGGCATTCGCCGTCGACAAGCGCGTGACCAATTCGGAAGGTGCCGGCGTCTCGGCACAACAATCGCATTTCTTCGCCGGCAACAGCGCGGGATTCCGGGGCGGCTATGCCAGTTCGCGCCACTCGCTCTCGGTCGCGCCGATCGCGGCGCTCGGCGGGCGGGCCGGCCGGGACATGCAGCGCGATGCCTGGTACAGCTCGATGCGGTCGGCGGACGACCTGGCCTCTCCCGAGTCCGTCGGGCGCTATGCGGCAGAGCGTGCGCTGGCGCGACTCGGATCGCGCAAGATCAAGACGTGTGAAGTCCCGGTGCTGTTCGAATCGTCGCTGGCGGCGGGATTGCTGGGTGCTTACGTGCAGGCCACCAGCGGCGGCGCGCTCTATCGCAAATCGACCTTCTTGCTCGACAGCCTGGGCAAGCAGGTCCTGCCCGGGCACATCGACATCGCGGAAGACCCACATCTCCTGCGAGGCAAGGGCAGTGCACCGTTCGACGATGAAGGGGTTCGCACGCGCCCGCGCGACGTGCTGCGAGGCGGCGAGGTCCAGGGATACTTTCTCTCGACCTACTCCGCTCGCAAGCTCGGCATGCGCAGCACCGGCCATGCCGGTGGCTCGCAGAACCTGACCCTCACCAGCCGACTGACCCGGCCCGGCGATGACCTGCCGGCGATGCTCGGCAAGCTGGGTCGCGGCTTGTTCGTGATCGAACTCATGGGGCAGGGCGTCAACTACGTCACGGGCGACTACTCGCGCGGCGCCGCCGGCTTTTGGGTCGAGAACGGACAGATCCAGTTCCCGGTCCATGAAGTCACCATCGCAGGCAACCTGCGCACGATGTTCCAAGGGATCGCCGCCGTCGGCGCGGACACCTACACCATGGGCGGCAAGACGATCGGCTCGGTCCTGATCGACAGGATGAAGATTGCCGGATCGTGAGCGCCGCCGGCCGTTTCGTTCAGCCGCCCATCGCCGCGCGATAGAGCTTGCCCGAGCGCGTCCCGGTGCGGCAGAACGCGAGCACGGGCTTGGGCAGCCGCTCGAGCAGGGCGGCGAAGCTGGCAACCTCCGCCGGCGTTTGCAGCGCCGGCTGGACCGGAAGGTGGACGTAGACGAGTCCGGCAGCGATCGCCGCCGCCTCGAGCACGGCGCTGGTCGGTTGCGCCGCGCCGCCCTCGTGATCCGGGCGGTTGTTGATCACGCTCTTGAAGCCGGACTGCGCCACCCAGGCCATCGCCGCGGGCTCGAGTTGGGGCCCGACGCTCACGTCGGGACCGACGGGTTGAAGTGCCGGCGCGTTCACGACGCCAAGGCCTTCTTCACGGCCGCCGACACCAGTGCCATGTCGGCCTGACCGGCGAGGCGCGCCTTGACGGCGCCCATCACCTTGCCCATGTCACCAGGCCCGCGGGCGCCGAGCTCGGCGACGATCGCTGCCACCGCAGCCTCGACGGCGACCGCGTCCATGCGTGGCGGCAGGTAGGCTTCGAGCACCGCCAGCTCGGCGGTTTCCTTTTCCACCAGGTCCGGACGGTGACCGGCGCCGAATTGCGCGATCGAGTCCTTGCGCTGCTTCACGAGCTTGTCGATGATGGCGATCACGGCCGCATCGTCCAGAACGATGCGTTCGTCGACCTCACGCTGCTTGCATGCGGCGAGCAGGCCACGGATCGTCAGCAGGCGCGGCGCATCCTTGGCGCGCATGGCGGCCTTCATGTCTTCGGTGATGCGGTCTTTGAGGGTCATGGTGGACTCCTGTCGGCGACAATTGAAAAAGCCCGCGGCAAGGCGGGCTCTTCAGCCGGTCAAAGCGAATGAACCGGTCAGAACAACTTTTTCGGCAACTGCATGCTGCGAACCCGCTTGAAGTGGCGCTTGACCGCCGCTGCCTTCTTGCGCTTGCGCTCGGCCGTGGGTTTCTCGTAGAACTCACGCGCTCGCAAATCGGTCAGGAGGCCGAGCTTTTCGATGGTGCGCTTGAAGCGGCGCAGTGCCACGTCGAATGGCTCGTTTTCTTTGACGCGAATCGTAGTCATGTAAAAAGTTGAATTCCGCTATAAAAAGCCTACGGCACGAGATGCCGCGGTAACCATATTGCATCCTGCCTGCAATGTGCCGGCTCGGCATTTGGGGCAAAGACTGTCGATTGTAGCGCGATTTTTCGGCCGTGCAAAGGGCTGGTCAAAGAAGCGTCAACGCCCGGGCGCACGCAGCCGCGCTGGCCCATGCCCACTGGAAATTGTGTCCCCCCAGCCAGCCCGTCACGTCGACCACTTCGCCGATGAAGTACAAACCCTTCACCCGGCCGCTCTGCAGGGTCTGGGAGCTGAGTTCGCGAGTGTCGACGCCGCCGGCGGTGACTTCTGCTTTGCGATAGCCCTCGGTCGATTGAGGTTTGAGCTCCCATCGCTGCAGGCGCGCGGCCAGTTGGCCGAGGTCCCGGTCGCGTTGGTCGGGCATCAGGCGCGCCGCGAGGTCGGGGGCGTCGGTCAACCAGGTGTCGGCCAGTCGGGCGGGCAGCAGCACCGCCAGTTCGTTGGCCAGCTTCCGGTGCGACGACGTTTTCGCCGCCAGCAGTTCGGCCAGCAGATCGCGCTCGGGCGCCAGGTCGAGCCGGATCGGCATGCCCGGGCGCCAATAGCTCGAGATCTGCAGAACGGCCGGCCCGCTCAAGCCCCGGTGGGTGAAGAGCAGGTCCTCGACAAAGCGGATCTTGTCCTTGCCGACGCCGGCTTCGATCGCCGCTTCGATGGACAAGCCGGAGAGCGCGGCATAGGGGGCCCACCCCGAGGGGTCGAACGTCAAGGGCACCAGGGCCGGGCGCGTTTCGACGAGCGCATGGCCGAACTGGCGTGCCAGGCGATGCCCGAAATCGGTCGCGCCGATCTTCGGGATCGACAATCCGCCGGTGGCCACCACCAGTTGGCGCGCCTGCACCGCCCCGCGGTTGGTCTCGAGCTCGAATCCCGCGTCGACGTGCCGTACCGCCTGCACCGCGCAGGGCTGCCAATGCAGCACGCCCCCGGCCGCGCATTCGCGCACGAGAACCTCGATCACCCGCTCGCTGCTGGTGTCGCAAAACAGCTGGCCCCGGTGCTTTTCATGCCAGTCCACCCGATGACGCCGCAGCAGGGCGAGGAAATCGGCCGGCGTGTAGCGGGCCAGGGCCGAGCGGCAAAACCGCGGATTGGCGGAGAAAAAGTGTCCGGGACCGGTGTCGCGATTGGTGAAGTTGCAGCGTCCTCCGCCGGAAATCCGAATCTTTTCGGCGCGCTTGTCGGCATGGTCGAGCAGCAGCACCGTCAGGCCGCGTTGACCGGCGATCCCGGCGCAATGCAAACCGGCCGCGCCGGCGCCGATGATGACGACGTCGAATGGCGTCACTCGAGGTGCGCCAGGGCGTGACCGGGCATGCCGAGAGGCGGGCGAAGGTCGGAGGTCGGGTGCATGGCGCGTGGGGGCAAGGGGTCGCGATCGGGCTGCATTTTCGGGCAACTGTCCGTCGCACGGGGAGTCAAAGCGTGCTTGACCCTCCGGGAAGGCCGAGCCAAGCGGCTAGCGGCGTCGGAGGCCAGGCGCCATCCGCTTCAAGTGAGCCCCTGGCTCGCCTCGACCTTGCGGGTCGCCTCGAGCGCGGCCACGAGACAGTCGACCTGCAGGGTCAACGAGGCCGGTGCGGGCTTTTCTCCGCTCACCACCGCCTGAATGTAGACCGCGGTGGTGGTGGCATCGAACTCGCGCGGCAAAACGGGCATCTCGGTCAATACACCCTCCTGCGCGGCACGCGACAGGTCGGGGCGAAGGACCCCGCCGATGTAAGCGTCGAGTCGGGGTGCGCGGCGCGGGTCGGCGACCGGCTCGCCCTCGGTTCCGCGCAAAAGCACGGCGTTGCCGCCGGTGTGGGCCATGAACCGGCTCAGCAACGCGGCGTATTCCGGATGGGTGGTGTTCACCACCCGCAGGCTGCCGGTGTTGCCGCAGGGAGAAAGAAGCTTGGCGATCGTGTGACCGGAATTTCGCAGGCCCACCACCCGCCGGATCGCCAGCAGCCGGGCCAGGGGTGGACACAGGTGTTGAGTGGCGATGAACACCGGCTCCCGGCGGGCCCAGCCGTTGTCAATTTCTGCAGCGTCGGTTGCGAAAGGCAAGCCCAGGTCGCGAAAGATCTCGGCTGTCGTGACACGCCCGGGATCGGCCATCGGTCCGTGCACCAGGACACGAACGCCTTCTTGCGCCAGCAGCAGGGCCAGCAAGGGGGTGAGATTCGGGAGCTTGCGAGCGCCGTTGTAGGAAGGCAGCACGACCGTCGGGCCGTCCGGGCGCAGCGTGAGACACCGTTCATGAGTCGCTTGAAGGAAGCCACTGAGCTCCGGGACCGACTCCCCTTTGATGCGCATTGCAAGCACGAACGCGCCGAGCTCCAGGTCGGTCACGGCGCCGTCCAGCACCTGGTTCATCAGGTCCAACGCGTGGGGCTCGGTCAACGAGCGCGCGCCGTCCTTGCCGCGGCCGATTTCCCTGATGTAACCTGCGATCGCCATGTCCGTCTCCTGATGCGGGAACCGCAATTTTCAGGCCCGAGCTGGCGTGTGAAACAAACATTTTCCGCTCTGCACCTCGACCGGGGTCTCCGCTGGTGAACTCGTTCGCCTGTGCGGCGCCGTGGCAACCCACGCGAACCCACCGAGAGTCAGGCGAGCGCGCCAGGCGGTTTCGACCTCCGCCGCGACGAGCTCGACGCTGCCGATCACGGCCCCGTGCAACCCGGATCGCGCGGGATGTTGCGCTCGTCGTACCACTCGCACTGCAAAGCGTGCGGGGGACTCGTGACCGCCACCGAGTAGCTCCCGACCCCGAGGTACTTCTTCGTCCCCTGGCCCGCGCCGACGATGTGCAGCGCGTAGGTTCCTGCGGTCAACTGGACCTGAGCCGAGTAGACAACATCGGCAATTGCAGTCGTCCCGGCGGCGTTTCTTACCTGGGCGCTGGTGATCGTGGTGACGATCCGTCCTGGAGATTGGCTGTACCGTCCCGCGCCGGCCACCACGTAGTTCATGGGCACAAGGGTAATCGTGTAGACGCCGTCGGCCGTCACCGTGAAATCCACATTGTCAGCAAATGGACCCTGAACAGAGAAGCTCTGCGGTGGTGCGTCCAGGTATTGCAAAGGATAATCGGTCGCGTGGGCCGTGGCTGCAATACACAGGGCGGAGGGGACAAGGTATTTCATGGTGCGTCCTTTGGTTTGGAGACGCCAGCATCCTGGTGGCCCGTCCCGGCAAACCGTGGGCCTACCGCTTTCCTCCTTGTCAAAGGGAATGGTGCGAGGCGTCGCATCGACTGGCAGCCGTCTATCCGTTCGCGCGACGTTATGATGACGTTAGGGGGGGAATGAGCATCCACCTGTTGCAAGCAGACCCACACGAGAACAAGATGGCCACGCGTTCGTGATCTCCACGGCCGCCGCGCGAGGAGAGCAATGAACGAGACGCCGCAGGCCACGCCGCCGGCCCGCACCGAATTGGGGCAATCTGTGCTGCGCACGCTCGGTGCCGACGCCGCCTCGGTGGTGGCGGCCTTGCTCGCCATGCTCGATCAGGTCGACGTGTTGCTGGCCATCAAGGAAGCGGCCACGGGCCGCTACGTGCACGTCAATGCGGCGATGGCCGAATTTTTCGGGCGCACGCCGTCGACCATGCTGGGGGCCTCGGATGCCGACCTGATGGACCCGCCCAGGGCGGCCTCGATGCGTACGGCCGAGCTCGCCGCGCTCGCCCACGCCGCACCCGCGCCGAGTGAATTCAAGAGCGAGCGTGATGGCGTCAAACGCGAGTTCAACATCGTCCGCATGGGTTTGGCCGCGCCTGGCGGGGCGGCCCCGCGGCACGTGATCAGCGTGTGGGTCGACCGCACGGCGGCCAGCGAACGCGAACGCCAGCTGCAGTTGGCCCTGGCCCAAATCGAGCAACAACACGTTGCGGCGGAAGTGCAGCGCCGCGAGACGCAGGACCAGAGCGTGCGTGAATCCTCGACCGGGCTTTATCAACGCGTGCACTTCGACGATCAACTGCGCCGCGAGGTCGACCTCTCGTCGCGCGAACACCGCGAGTTCGCACTGGTGTCGATCGCAGTGGATCCGCCGAGCGGTGCCGTGGTGTCCGCCGGGGCCGAGGCGCGCAAGCGCATCCTCGAGGCGCTCGGTCGCCTGCTGCGCAACAACACCCGCGCCATGGATGCCTCGTGCCGGCTCGACGAAGACCGCTTCGCGGTGCTGCTCTCGGGCGTGGGCCTGGCCACGGCGCATTCCCGCATGGAAGGTCTGCGGCGCCAATGCGCGACCCAGATCGTCGTCCTGGAGGGCCGCGAGCTCGGGTTCACGGTGTCGATGGGTGTCGCGAGCTTTCCTCACACCGCGCACAGCGAGACCGACCTCATGCTGGCTTCCGACACCGCGTTGCGGGAAGCCCAGAAACGCGGTGGCAACCACGTGGCGCTCGCCAGCATCCGGTTCGAACTCGGCAGCGCCTGACCGCCCCGAGTCACCCGCAGCCCTGCGCCTCAGGCGGGTTCGAGCAGGGCCATGACCGCCTGCCACTCGGCGCTCGTGACGGGCGTGATCGAAAGTCGGTTCCCGCGCGCCAGCACCCGCATCGTCGCGAGCGCCGAAGTGGCGCGCATTTGCGCCAAAGCCAGCAGCCGGGTCTTGCGCACGAGTTTGACGTCGACATTCAGCCAAAGCGGCGCCTCGGCGCGCGACTTGGGATCGTGGTAGGGACTCGCGGGGTCCCACTGGGTCGCGTCCGGGTACGCGGTGCTCGCCACGGTGGCCAGCCCCACCACGCCGGGCTGCGGACACGACGAGTGATAGAACAGCACCCCGTCGCCCGGTTGCATCTGGTCGCGCATAAAATTGCGCGCCTGGAAGTTGCGCACCCCGACCCAGGGGAGGGTCTGGTTGGGAGCCGCGGCGAGGTCGTCGACCGAACATTCGGACGGCTCGCTTTTCATCAGCCAGTGGGAGGGGGGTCGCATCGGGCGTCCGTTTCAAGAGCCCAGGGGGCCAGGGGTGTCCGCCACGCACCATGAGCCGCATTCCTGAACCAGGAGTTCAGGTGGGCGAGGTCAGCCAGGCTTCGGGTTCATCTGACGCGAGACGATCACACCAACCAGGCGATGTTCCAAGCCCTTGCTCAAAGAGCATTGGTCCAAGGAAATATAAAACTCACGCATGCGCGACGGACCGGTTCATTCTACGGCGCCTGCCTGGCCCGCGCAGGGTCTCTACAACAATTGCCCGTCCGCACCCAGGGCCAGGTCGATGCGGGCGATGAGCTGTTCCAGATCGGCCTCGGCGGCGCCACCGGGTGAGGAGGTCGGCGCCGCGTTGGTGCGTCCGATCGGTCGTCCCGCCAGTGCATAGGCCAGGTTCAGGGCGGCGAGAACGGCGATGCGTTCGCGCGCCTTGACCTTGCCGCCGTCGCGGATCGCACTCATTTCGCGGTCGACGTTGCTGACGGCTTCGAGAAGGGCGGTCTCGCCGCCGTCGGGACAGCCCAGCAAGTAGCTCTGGCCGAGGATGGTGACTTCGATTTGCTTCATCGCCGCGGTGCCTCGGGGCTATTCGCCGGTGCCGCCGGTGCCGCTGGCGCGTCGGCGGGCAGGCGCTCGAGCAAGGCGTCGATGCGACCGCGCGCGGCGTTCAGACGCGAGCGCAGGTGATCCCGCTCCTGGCAGAGGGCCGACACCTCCTGCTCGAGCAGGGCATTGGTGCGCTTGAGTTCGGCGTGCCGCAGCAGCAGGCGCTCGACCCGGTCGGCGAGTTCGTCGGTCTTCGACATGGGCGTGGCGGGGGGGCTGGAAGGATGCGGCTCATTGTAGAGGGGGGGCCGCTTACAATTCATGCCGTTGGTGCCCGTGCCGGCCTTGCGCCGGCACAGTTAAACGGGAAGCAGAAGGAAGTCATGCTCGCATGGCTTGCGAATCTGCGCTGCCCCCGCAACGGTACGGCGGACGGAGCCTCGCGGCTCCAGCTCTGGTGCGCATGCCACTGAGGATCCATTCCTCGGGAAGGTCACCGGGGTCGGTTCGCCAGCCCGGATACCGGCCAACGAGCGGATGCACGACGTGCGTCCATATCGCGAGCGCCCGCGGGGAAGCGGGTCGTTCGCCGTTGTTCGGGCCCTTCTTCATGACTTTCCAATTCCCGGCGCGGCCTGCGCCCCGCGGCTTGCCTTCGAGCCTCTCCTCCCTCTGTTTTTTCGCGTGCGTCCTCGTGGTCCCCGCTGCGTTCGCCCAGCTCCCCGGGCTCGAGCCGGTCGTCGTCGTCGGCAGTCGCGAGCCGGAACCCCTCGACCGGGTGACTGCCGACGTCGTGGTGATCAGCGCCGAGCGCCTTCGCGCCAGCACCGCCGACAGCGTCGAAGACTTGTTGCGGCGGGAAGCCGGGGTGCAGGTCTCGCGCAACGGCGCGCCGGGCCAAAACGCCAGCATTTTCATCCGCGGCGCCAATGCCGCCCAGACCGTGGTGATGATCGATGGCGTGCGGGTCGGCTCGGCGACGCTCGGCCAAGTCGAGTTCGAGTCGCTCGACCTGGCACAAATCGACCACATCGAAGTGTTGCGCGGTCCGGGTTCCAGTCTCTATGGCGCCGACGCGGTGGGCGGGGTGGTGCAGATCTTCACCCGGCGCGGTGCCGGTGACCTGCGCCTGGACCTGCATGCGGCCCTCGGCGGCTACGGCGCGAGCCGGGCCGGACTCGGCGTCAGCGGCGCACAC
>JALYHO010000241.1 GCA_030776545.1 Pseudomonadota bacterium
GTGCCGGCCGCCCGCCACGGCAGAAGCGGATCGCGTTCCAGGGCCGCGGCGTCGACCCCGAAGAGGCTCTCGACGCCACGCCCGACGAACGTGAAGCGCGGCGCGCCCCGCGCCGGCTGGACAAAGCGAAATACCGTCAGGGGCAAGGCCTGGGTCAGTTCGTAGGTATCGCGCCGCGCTTGCATCGCGACGCGCTGCAGTTGCCTTCGGCGCCAGCTGAGCCAGATCAAGCCGCCGCCGGTCGCCCAGAGCGCCAGCCCCGCGGCGCCGGCGATGTGGGTGATGCGCGCCTCGCCCTCGAGCGGCTCCAGCACCCACACCTTGAACGGCGTGCCGTCGAGCGACGAAGAAAGCGTTGCAAAACGCCCTTCGCCGAGCCGGGTGGCGAGTCCGGATCGGGGGTCGTCGCCCAACGGGGTCTGCTCCCAATTCAACGCCTGCGGCCGGGCCTGGTAGATCGCCTCCAGGACCGCAGCCGGCAGCGTGGAGGCGCCTGGCAGGCGGCGCATGAGCATGTCGGGGTGATTGGCGAGGACGATCACGCCGTTGTTGTCGGTGACGAAGACCCGCGCCCCGTCGGCATCGCTGAGCAAGCGATTGAATGTCGCGACGTCTTGCTTGACGAACGCCACGCCCACGGGCTGGCCCTGCAGAAGAATGCGCGTGGCGAAATACAGGCCCGGCTCGTGCGTGGCGCGGCCCAGCAGATACTGGATGCCGGCGCCGTTCTTCATGGCCTCGATGAAGTAGGCGCGACTGTCCAGGCCGACGTTGGCGAGCGGGCTGGCCCGCGTGACCGGGCTGCTGCTGGCGACCATGCGCCCCTCGCGATCGATCAGCGCGACCAAGGGCAGACCGAAGTCCGCGCTCAGCTGCTCCAGCGCGAGTTGGATCTGCGCCTGCGAGCTGCGGGACGACGCGCTCGCCGCCTCGGCCACGTAGTCGGCCACGCCCTGGCGGCGCGACAGGTCGAGCGGCAAGGACTGCAGTTGTCGAAAGCTGATCGCGAGCGTGTCCTTGACGCCGCTCAGGCGAACCGCACCGGTCGCGGCCGCCTGCTCCCGATGCTGGCCCAGGCGGCCGGCCTGCCACCAATAGACCAGCGTGAATATCGCCACGGTCCAGCTCAAGGCGACCCATGCCAGGGGTTGGCGCGGGTGCCTGCTCGACCCTGGTGCCGTGTTCAAGTTCGCGTGTGCCACGCCGCCCCTTCGCGCGCCAACCCTTGACGCAAGTCGAGGGTGCGATTCGGAAACAATGGTTGAGCTTCTACCAGAAAGGCAAGCCCTGCGCGGCTGGCAACCCGCCCGGGGCGTGACGCAGCTGACGTCAGCTGCGGTTCGGACCGCGTCGAAGCCGACGCCTCAGCCGTGACGCTGTTCGAACTCCACCATGTAGGCGACCAGCGCTTGCACCGCTTCGAGCGGCACCGCGTTATAGAGCGAGGCCCGCATGCCGCCCACCACCCGGTGCCCTTTCAACTGCACCATGCCGCGCGCCTGCGCCCCTTGCAAAAACGCGCTGTCGAGAGACTCGTCCCGCAACTTGAAAGGCACGTTCATCAACGAGCGATCGGCGTGCATCACCGGGCTGCGGTAGAAGCCGCTGCGGTCGATCTGCTCGTACAGCAAGGCGGCCTTGGCTCGGTTGTGCGCCTCCATCGCCGTCAACCCCCCCCGCTCCTTGATCCAGCGCAGCACCAGCCCGGTCATGTAGATCGAGTAGGTGGGCGGCGTGTTGAGCATGGAGCCGGCTGCCGCCTGCTCGCTGTAGTCGAAGGCCGAGGGCGTGATGGGAGCGGCGCCGCCGAGCAGGTCGTCGCGCACGATCACGATCGTCAAGCCCGCCGGACCGAGGTTTTTCTGCGCCCCGCCGTAGAGCAGTCCGAATTTCGAGACATCCAGCGGCCGCGACATGAGGTTGGACGACACGTCGGCCACCAGAGGCACCGCGCCCGTGTCGGGCGTGAAGTGGTATTCGACCCCACCGATGGTCTCGTTGGCGCAAATGTGCACATAGGCTGCATTCGGGTCGCAGCGCCAGGTCGCGGGCGCCGGAATGCGGTCGAAGCCCGTGTCCTCGGAACTCGCCACGACGTTGATCCGCGCGTATTTGGCTGCTTCGGCGATCGAGCGCCGCGACCACTCCCCGGTGTTCACGTAGTCGGCGCCGGATCGGCCGCGCAGCATGTTCATGGGGACGATGGCGTTCTGGCCGATCGCGCCGCCCTGCATGAAGAGCACCTTGTAGTTCGCGGGCACCGCGAGCAGCTCGCGCAGGAGCGTCTCGCACTCGGCCTGGATGCCCATGAACTCGGGACCGCGGTGGCTCATTTCCATCACCGACATTCCCGAGCCGTGCCAATCGAGCATCTCTTCGGCGGCCTGTCGCAGCACGGGTTCGGGCAGGGCGGCAGGGCCGGGGCTGAAGTTGAAGACGCGGGTCATGGCGCGGGGCTCGTCAAAGGCCGAAGGGAGGCGATGGATGTCCGAGCTTAGCCGAAAGGTCTGACCGTTCGGCCCTGTTAGATTCTCGCGATGCGCTCCTTTTACTGGCACGACTACGAAACCTTCGGCCGCGTGCCGCGCCGCGACCGGCCCTCCCAGTTCGCGGGCATCCGCACCGATGCCGACCTGAACGAGATCGGCGCGCCGCTGATGCAATACTGCCGGCCCGCGCCCGACTACCTGCCCGAACCGGGCGCTTGCCTGCTCACCGGCATCACCCCGCAACAATGCCAGCAGCGTGGCGTCGCCGAGCACCGTTTCGCCCAGGCGATCGAGCGCGAACTGGCCGAGCCCGGAACCGTCGGGGTCGGCTACAACTCGATCCGTTTCGACGACGAGGTGACCCGGCATCTTTTCTGGCGCAACCTCATCGATCCGTATGCCCGTGAATGGCAAAACGAATGCGCGCGCTGGGACCTGCTCGATGTGGTTCGCTGCGCCTGGGCGCTGCGCCCCGAAGGGATCGAATGGCCGCATCACGAGGACGGTCGCCCCTCGTTCAAGCTCGAACACCTTGCCGCGGCGAACGGGCTGCTGCACGAGACCGCCCACGATGCGCTGTCGGACGTGCGGGCCACGATCGGCCTGGCGCGCCTCGTCAAGAGCCGCCAGCCCAAGCTGTGGGACTTCTGTCTGCGCCTGCGCAGCAAACACGAAGTCCTGAAGGAAATCGGCACCGGCCGCCCGTTCCTGCACGTCTCGGGCATGTACGGCGTCGAGCGCGGCGCGATCGCGCCGGTCTGGCCCCTGGCCCCGCACCCATCGAGAAAAAACGAAATCATCGTCTGGGACCTGGCGGCCGACCCGACCGAACTGTTCACCCTCGGCGTGGAGGAGATCCGCACCCGACTCTTCACGCGCCAGGAGGCACTTCCCGAAGGCGTGCTTCGGCTGCCCATCAAGACCATCCACATCAACAAGTCCCCCATCGTGATCGGCAGCCTGAAGACGCTGGGCGGCCCGCAGGCCGAGAAGTGGGGCATCGACCTGGCCAAGGCGCTGCGCCACGCCGAACTCGCGGCGGGCAGCGCCCATCTGCTGGCCGGCATGTGGGGCGACATCTTCGAACGCCCGGTGCCCGAAGAGGCCCTGGACGTGGACGAAGACTTGTACGGCGGACTCGTCGGCAACGACGACCGGCGGCTGCTCGATTCGCTGCGTTCGCAAACCGGGATCGAACTGGCGAGCGTTCGGCCGGCGTTCAAGGACAGGCGCCTGGCGGAATTGCTCTTTCGCTACCGGGCGCGCAACTTTCCGGACACCTTGAGCGAGTCGGAACAGGCCCGGTGGACCGCGCATTGCGCCCGCCGGCTGCACGGCGGCGACGGGGGCGCCCTGACACTCGATGCCTTCTTCGAGCAGGTCGACGCGCTGGGACTCGACGCGGACGAACGTGGGCAGGAGATCCTGGGCGACCTGGTGGACTACGTCACCGAGATCGCCCCGGAACGGTAGGCGGCGGGCCGCGCGATCGCGGTCCGGCCAACCGCCGTCAGGGCGCGGAGGCCGGCGCAGCGGGCGCCGAGGCGGCAGCCGTTGGAACCGGCACGATCGGGTCGGCCGCGTCTTTCGGCAGGCTCGCCGAATCGGCGGCCATGTAGCGCTCGAGCAGGCTGAAGAACTTGTCGTAGAAGGGCGCGGAGGTGATGGTCTCGCTGGCGACCTTCACCATCGCGTCGTCGCTGGAAGAAAAGGGAAGCGAGAGCGACCCGATCATCCCCACCCCGACGCTGGCCGAATTGTTGCTCTTCTTGAGGGCGTACCGGTCCTGCAGCGCGTTGACGAAGGCGATGGTTTTCCTGCCGTCCCTTCCGTCGGGCACGCACGTGGCGTGGAATTCGATCTCGACGTGGTTGTCGGGCTGGGGCTGGAAGTTCTTGCGGCCATTCACGTGTTCGGCATCGGCCCCGAAGATGAGAAAGCCCTGGCTGAGCAAGGCGCGGCGCGCCGCTTCGCAGGTGAAGGCCGGGGCCGTGGCGAAGGCACGCGAGTGCGTGGTGGTCGAACCGAAGGCCTCGGGAGCGACCTTGGCGTCCTTGTCCTTGCCGGTCGCACAGGCGACCAGCAACACGACGCTGGTCAGGGCCACCGCGCCCCGTGCCAGCGTCTCGAGCCCATGCGCCATCTTCATGCGTTGACGCCGGCCGCCGCATCGGTGAATTCGTCGATCTGGTCGAAGTTGAGGTACTTGTAGACCTTGTCGCTGGACGCGGTCAGCACGCCCATGTCGTGCATGTACTCGTCTCGGGTCGGAATCCGGCCGAGCTTGGAACAGATCGCCGCGAGTTCGGCCGAGCCGAGGTAGACGTTGGAATTCTTGCCCAGTCGGTTGGGGAAATTGCGGGTGCTGGTGGAGAACACCGTGGCCCCTTCCTTGACCTGCGCCTGGTTGCCCATGCACAGGCTGCAGCCTGGCATTTCCAGGCGCGCGCCGGCCGTGCCGAGCACGCCGTAGTGGCCTTCGTCGCTGAGCTTTTTGGCATCCATCTTGGTCGGCGGGGCGACCCAGAGCTTGACCGGGATGTCGCGCTTGTTCTCGAGGAGCTTGCTGGCGGCGCGGAAATGGCCGATGTTGGTCATGCAAGAGCCGATGAACACCTCGTCGATCTTGGCGCCGGCGACTTCGCTCAGCGTCTTGACGTCGTCCGGGTCGTTCGGGCACGCGACGATGGGCTCGTGCACCTCGGCCAGGTCGATCTCGATCACCGCGGCGTACTCGGCATCGGCGTCGGCCTTCAGCAACTGGGGCTGCGCCAGCCAGGCCTGCTGCGCCTTAATGCGGCGCTCGAGCGAGCGCGCATCGGCGTAGCCGTTGGCGATCATCCACTTCATCAGCGTGATGTTGCTGTTGATGTATTCGGCGATCGGCGCCGGGTTCAGGTGCACGGTGCAGCCGGCCGCACTGCGTTCGGCGGAGGCGTCGCTGAGCTCGAACGCCTGTTCCACTTTCAGGTCCGGCAGACCTTCGATCTCGAGGATCCGGCCGCTGAAGATATTTTTCTTTCCTTTCTTTTCGACTGTCAGCAGGCCGGCCTTGATCGCGTAGAGCGGAATGGCGTTGACCAGGTCGCGCAGGGTCACGCCCGGCTGCATCGTGCCCTTGAAACGCACCAGCACGCTCTCGGGCATGTCCAGCGGCATCACGCCGGTGGCGGCGGCGAAGGCCACCAGGCCCGAACCCGCGGGGAAACTGATGCCGATCGGGAACCGAGTGTGGCTGTCGCCGCCGGTACCGACGGTGTCCGGCAGGAGCAGGCGATTGAGCCAGGAATGGATCACCCCGTCACCCGGACGCAGCGAGATCCCGCCGCGGGTGCTGATGAAGTCGGGCAGCTCGTGGTGCATCTTGACGTCGACCGGCTTCGGGTAGGCCGCGGTATGGCAGAACGATTGCATCACCAGATCGGCACTGAACCCGAGGCAGGCCAGGTCTTTCAGTTCATCCCGGGTCATCGGGCCGGTCGTGTCCTGCGACCCCACGCTGGTCATGCGCGGTTCGCAATACGTGCCCGGGCGCACCCCTTGCTGCTGCCCGTCGTGAACGGGAAGGCCGCAGGCCTTGCCGACCATCTTCTGCGCCAGGCTGTAGCCTTTTTTGGTGTCGACCGGGTTCTGGGGCAGCCGGAACAGGTTGCTCGGCGCCAGGCCGAGCGCTTCGCGCGCCTTGGCGGTCAAGCCGCGGCCGATGATGAGCGGGATCCGGCCGCCCGCGCGCACTTCGTCGAACAGCACGTCGCTCTTGACCTTGAACTCGGCGATCACCCGCCCGTCCTTGAGCGCCTTGCCTTCATAGGGACGCAGCTCGACGACGTCGCCCATGTTCATCTGGCTCACGTCGAGCTCGATCGGCAGCGCGCCCGAGTCCTCCATCGTGTTGTAGAAGATGGGCGCGATCTTGCCGCCGAGGCAGACGCCACCGTAACGCTTGTTGGGCACGAACGGAATGTCCTCACCCGTGAACCACAGCACCGAATTGGTGGCCGACTTGCGGCTCGAACCGGTGCCGACCACGTCGCCCGCGTAGGCCACGAGGTGACCGCGGGCGCGCAGGTCTTCGATGAATTTGACGGGACCGCGCTTGCCGTCCTCTTCCGGGACGATGCCGGGCCGCGCGTTCTTGTGCATGGCCAGCGCATGCATGGGGATGTCCGGGCGGCTCCACGCGTCGGGCGCCGGAGACAGATCGTCGGTGTTGATCTCGCCGGCCACCTTGAAGATGCTCACCCGGATCGACTCGGGCACCTCGGGGCGCGAGGTGAACCATTCCGCATCGGCCCAGCTCTGCAGCACCGCCTGGGCGTTGGCGTTGCCCTTGGCAGCCTTGTCCTGGACGTCGTGAAACTGATCGAACATCAGCAGCGTCTTTTTCAGTCCGGCGGCGGCGACCGCGCCGACCTGGGGGTCGTCGAGCAAGTCGACCAGTGGCGTGATGTTGTAGCCGCCCAGCATCGTGCCGAGCAACTCGGTGGCGCGCTCGCGGCTGATGAGAGGAGACGTTTCGGTGCCGTGGGCGAGGGCGGCGAGGTAGCTCGCCTTGACCTTGGCGGCGTCGTCCACGCCGGCGGGGACGCGGTGCGTCAGCAGGTCGACCAGCGTCGACGCGTCCTCGGATGGCGGCGCCTTCAGCAGCTCGATCAGTTCGCCGGTCTGCGCGGCCGACAGTGGCAACGGTGGAATGCCGAGAGCAGCGCGTTCGGCGACGTGTTGGCGGTAGGCTTGCAACATGAAACTTCCTCGGAGTGTCGGGTGGTGGGGGCGGCGTCCCGGTGTCAGGACGCCTGGGGCACGATGAGCTTGAGCCCCTTGAAATAATCGCGAAAGAACGCGGTGTCGCGCGTGATGAGGGCACTGCACTGCAGCAGGGCGTGGGCCCCCACGATGAAGTCCGGCACGGTGCGGTCGCGACCGCCGCCGCGGGCCCGGTAGCGGCGCTGCATCTCGCCGGCGCGCACCGCGGCCCGGGCTTGGACTTCGGCATAGCGGATGCCGATGTCCTCGAGCGCCTGCAGGGCCTGGTCGCCGCCCCGCAGGGAACTGCAGACCTCCGCCACGACGACGTCGCAAACGACCACCGGGCCGAGTGCCAGCGCGTCCCGCAGAGTGGCCTCGGCGGCTTCGGCTTGCGCCGCGCCGACGAGCATCTCGATCAGCACCGAGGAGTCCACGGCGATCACCGCTCACTCCTCCACGGGGTCGCCCGGCGCACGGCCGCGCAGGGCACGTAGCGCGTCGTCGACGCTGGCGAAGCCGTCGAGCTTGAACTTGCCGCGCGCTCGCGACACCGCGTCGTCGACGTTTTTGCGCAGGATGATGCGGGCGCCGTCGAGCTCGACCTTCAAGACCGTGCCCTTGGCCAGGCCGAGCGCCTCGCGAACCGCCTTGGGCAGGGTGATCTGGCCGCGTTCGGCGACGATGGCGTCCATGGCGGTTTGTCCGGCGGAGTGGAGTACGTAGTGATTATACGTACTTTTTTCCGCGTACTTCGACAGGATTCCGGCCCCGGCAGGGTGCCGGCGGTGCCGCTATTTCGTGGCAGCCGACGCCGCCATCGGTTCCGCCGGCGACGATGCAGCGGCAGGCAGCGCTGCCGAGGCCCCATCCGCCGCGACCGGGGCCGAGGCGGCGCCGGATTCGGCAGCGGCAGCCGCCGCTTTGGCGACACGCGCCTCTTCGATCAATTCACGTTGGCGCGGGCTCACGCAGTCGTCCACCACGCGGTGGCCGGTCTTGACGTTGAGCAGCATGGACTTGCTCGATATCTGGACCATCAAGGTCTCGCCCCGGACATCCTCGAGGCGAATCGCCCCGGTCGACGACACCACCGGCTTCATCAGGTAGGTCGATTTGTCGTGCTTGACGTCGACGTAGGAGGGGTACTTGGGACTGGCGACGATGTCGACGGTCTCCTTGAACTCGCAGGCGTAGAGGCCGTAGTAGACCTTCTGCGCCGCCGCGTCCTGCTCGGCATCGGCTGCGGGGACCACGAACGCAGGCGCCGCCGCCTTGCCCGCCACCTTCTTGCTGCTTTTGGCAGGCTTGTGGGTCTTGGCTTCACTGGCCGCCTTGTCGGGGGCCGCCTGGGCGAGCGCGCCGGTGACCGAAACCGACAGGGCCGCGGCCGTGGCCAAAGCAGCGAGGAATCCAGGGTATTGAGGGGTCATGGAGTGATGGGTGGGCTGGGGTGCCGGGATTGTGGGGGGAACGTGCGAAGAAATGTGAACGCGGCCGGCTAGCTTGTGGGCGGCACCGCGACTTCCGAGGCAAAAAACCGCCTCACCACGTCGGACGGCAAGGCGTGCCCGGTGCGGTGCGCGCGTTCGAGCACGTGCCAGTAGTAGCGGTAGCTGGCGCGGTCGTGCAGGGTCCGCCCGTGGCTGATGGGTGCCCACTGCGCGTCCTGAGCGGCGCCCAGGATCTGCACGGCCGCGTCGACTTCGTCCGCACTCGGCGCGAAAGCCGCGACGATCGGGCGGATCTGGTCGGGGTGGATGCTCCACATGCGGGTGTATCCGAATTCGCGCCAGGCGCGACCGGCCGCTGCGGCGACCGCGGCCGTGTCCTTGAATTCGGTGACCACGCAGTGGGAAGGGACCTTGGCGTGGCCGTGGCACGCGGCGGCGATCGCCAGCTTGGCGCGGCGCACCAGCGGGTGCTGGAACTGACCTTCGGCGCTCATCGCCGAGGCCGGGATGGCCCCGCGGTGCGCGGAGACGAAATCCATCAAGCCGAAGGAAATCGATTCGACGCGTGGGTGCGCCGCGATGCGTTCGACGTCGCGCAGGGCGCCATGGGTCTCGACCAGCACGTGCAGCGGGAGCGGCCGCCCGATCCGGTGCACTTGCAGCTGCTGGTCGATCGCGGCCGCGGCCCGATCGACGTCGTCGACATCGCGCGGCTTCGGGCACATCAGGTAGGCCAGCCTGGCCCCGGCGCGGCCGACCAGGGTGCCGATGTCGCCCGCGAACGCCGGGTGGTCGACCGGGTGCACCCGGGCACCCACCCTGCCGTAGCGGTTGTCCGCCGACAGCGCCAGTTCCGCGCACATCGCGGCGTGATCGGCCTCGCCGCCGATCGGTGCGCCGTCCTCGCAATCGAGGGTGATGTCGAAAACCGGCCCGAGCTCGGCCTGCAGCGCCAGGCTCTTGCGCATGCGGAGCTCGACCCCGCAGTAGTGATCGCAGACCGGCAGCGCCGCGACGCGTCCGGTGCCCTCGAAGAGCGCGTCGCGCGGGTGGGTCGCCACGGCGAGCCGGCTCAGAGCAGGTGCTTGACGCCGTCTTGCTCGGCCTTGAGCTCGGCCAGCGTGGCGTCGATTCGCTCCTGGCTGAACGAATCGATGGGCAGGCCTTCGACGATCTTGTATTTGCCGTTCTCGGTGGTCACGGGAAAGCCGAACATGGTGTCCGTGGGGATGCCGTACTGACCGTCCGAGGGCACGCCCATCGTGACCCACTTGCCTTGGGTGCCCAGGGCCCAGTCGCGCATGTGGTCGATCGCCGCGTTCGCGGCCGATGCCGCCGACGAGACGCCGCGGGCCGCGATGATGGCGGCGCCGCGCTTGCCGACGGTCGGCAGGAAGGTCTCGGCATTCCAGACCTGGTCGTTGATGAGGTCCGGGACACTCGCACCGCCGATGGTGGCGAAGCGGTAGTCGGCGTACATGGTCGGCGAGTGGTTGCCCCAGACGGCGAGCTTCTCGATCTCGGCCACGGGCTTGCCGGTCTTGGCAGCGACCTGGCTCAACGCCCGGTTGTGGTCCAGGCGCAGCATGGCGGTGAAATTCTCGCGCGGCAGGCTGGGGGCGCTCTTCATCGCGATATAGGCGTTGGTATTGGCGGGGTTGCCCACCACCAGCACCTTGACGTTGCGGCTCGCGACCTGGTCGAGCGCCTTGCCCTGGGCGGTGAAGATCTCGGCGTTGACCGCGAGCAGTTCGGCGCGTTCCATGCCGGGCCCGCGCGGGCGCGAGCCGATCAGGAGCGCGTAGTCGGCGTCCCGGAAGGCGGTCATCGGGTCGCTGTGCGCTTCCATGCCGGCCAGGAGCGGGAAGGCGCAATCCTCGAGTTCCATCATCACGCCCTTGAGCGCCTGCTGCGCCTTGTCGACCGGCACCTCGAGCAGGCTGAGGACGACCGGTTGGTCCTTGCCCAGCATTTCGCCCGAAGCGATGCGAAAGAGGATGGCGTAGCCGATTTGACCAGCGGCACCGGTGACGGCGACGCGAACAGGTTGCTTGCTCATGCGAAAAGCTCCGGAAAGGGTGGTGAAAAGAGGTGTAAGGAAGGGCGGGAGGCTTGACTGCGAGGTCAGCCCGCGAGTTTAGGCCACTCCGGCCGGGCGAACGCGGTCGCCGCGTGCAGGCGGTCCCCAGCGCCGCGACCCGGTGACGCACAAGGCATTGATCGACACATCGTGCCCTGGCGGGTTGTGCTGCAATGGCCGCATGTCAGCGACTCCATCATCCGCGCCGCCGGGCCCGGCCTTCAGTCCGCTCTACCAGCAGATCAAGGCCCTCATGACCCGCAGCTTGCAGCAAGCCGAGTGGCGCCCGGGCGAGTCGATCCCCAGCGAAATGGAACTGGCGGTTCGCTTCAAGGTGAGCCAGGGCACGGTGCGCAAGGCGATCGACGAGTTGGCTGCGGAAAACCTGCTGGTGCGCCGCCAGGGCAAGGGAACCTTCGTGGCCACCCACACCGAGGAACGGGTCCGGTTTCGCTTTTTGCGTCTGATGCCCGACGCCGCCACCCCCGGCGGACTGACCCGCCGCCTGATCGACTGCAAACGCCAGCGCGCCCCCGTCGAGGTGGCGCAGGTGCTGGGCCTGCGCACCAATGCGCCGGTGATACGGGTTCGGCGCCTGCTGTCGTTTCGCGAGCTCCCCGTGGTGCTCGATGACATCTGGCTGCCGGCGGCGCGTTTCAAGGGGCTGACGGCGCAACGCCTGGCCGCCCACGCCGGTCCCCTCTATGGTCTGTTCGAGTCGGAGTTCGGGGTGCGCATGATCCGCGCCGAGGAAAAGATCCGCGCCGTGGGTGCCGACGCCATCGCGGCGGCCCTGCTCCAGCTCGCGCCAGGGGCACCGCTGCTCAGCGTGGAACGCGTCACGCTGACCTATGCGGAGCAGCCCGTGGAGCTGCGCCGCGGGCTCTACAACACCGCTGCTCATTACTATCGCAACGAACTCAGCTGAGGCTGGCGACTAAGGTTGTTGCCCGGCGCTTTCAGCAAAAGCCTGCTGCATTGCAATAAAATCCGCGGGTTACGCGACGGTTTCATCCAACAAAGACAAGGTCGATCCATGGCAGAGACAGCTCCAAGACAACGTCCCGGCGGCAACATGAGACTGGTCGACGCGCTCGGCTACCGCCTCCCCCCCGCCGGATGGGTCTCCATCCTGCACCGGGCCAGCGGCTTGGTGATGTTCATCCTGCTGCCTTTCGTGATCTGGATGTTCGACACCAGCGTGACCTCCGAAGTCAGCTATGCGCGGTTCACCTCGGTGTTCCACTTCGGCGTCGGCAGCCTCCCGGGATGGATCTTCAAGCTGCTCGCCCTGGCGCTGATCTGGTCGTACCTGCATCACCTCATCGCCGGGATGCGTCACCTCTGGATGGACGCCACCCATTCCGTATCGGCCGAGTTCGGCCGCCGCTCCGCCCTCGTCACCCTGGTCGTCAGCCTGTTGCTCACGCTGCTGCTCGGCGTGAAGCTCTTTCTCTCCTGAGGCGCCCGCCACCATGATTCAGAACTTCGGATCCAAGCGCACCGTCGTGGGCGCCCACTACGGACTGCGCGACTGGCTGTCGCAACGGGTGACGGCCGCCCTGATGGCGCTCTTCACCCTGGCGCTGATCGTCCAGGTGCTGTTGCCCGGCGAGATGGGCTACGACAAGTGGGCCGGCATCTTCGCCCAGCAGTGGATGAAGGTGCTGACTTTCGTCGTCATCGTGTCGCTGCTCGTGCACGCCTGGGTCGGCGTGCGCGACGTGTTGATGGACTACATCAAGGGCGTGGGCCTCCGGCTGGCGCTGCAGGTGTTCACGATCGTCTGGCTGGTCGGCTGTGCCGGCTGGGCCATCCAGGTTCTTTGGAGGCTTTGAGATGCAATCGGCAATTCCCCACATGACGCCCGGCACGGCGGCGTTGTCGCGGCGCAAGTTCGACGTGGTGATCGTCGGCGCCGGCGGCTCCGGCATGCGCGCGTCGCTGCAGCTCTCGCTGGCCGGGCTCAACGTCGCGGTGCTGTCCAAGGTGTTCCCGACCCGCTCGCACACGGTCGCCGCGCAGGGCGGAATCGGCGCCTCGCTCGGCAACATGAGCGAGGACAACTGGCACTACCACTTCTACGACACCGTCAAGGGCTCCGACTGGCTCGGCGACCAGGACGCCATCGAATACATGTGCCGCCAGGCGCCCCAGGTCGTCTACGAGCTCGAGCATTTCGGCATGCCGTTCGACCGCAATCCCGACGGCACCATCTACCAGCGGCCCTTCGGGGGGCATACCGCCAACTACGGTGAAAAACCGGTGCAGCGCGCCTGTGCCGCGGCCGACCGTACCGGCCACGCCATGCTGCACACGCTCTATCAGCAAAACGTCAAGGCGCGCACCAATTTTTTCGTCGAGTGGATGGCGCTCGACCTGATCCGCGATGCTGAAGGCGACGTCGTGGGCGTGACCGCGCTCGAGATGGAAACCGGCGAGATCCATATTCTCGAGGCCAAGACGGTGCTGCTCGCGACCGGCGGGGCAGGGCGCATCTTCGCCGCGTCGACCAATGCGTTCATCAACACCGGGGACGGCCTGGGCATGGCGGCGCGCGCGGGCCTGCCCCTCGAAGACATGGAGTTCTGGCAGTTCCACCCGACCGGCGTGGCCGGCGCCGGGGTGCTGCTCACCGAAGGCTGTCGCGGTGAGGGAGCGATTTTGCGCAACAGCGACGGCGAGCGCTTCATGGAACGCTACGCGCCGACCTTGAAAGACCTGGCGCCGCGCGATTTCGTGTCCCGCTGCATGGACCAGGAAATCAAGGAGGGGCGCGGCTGCGGCCCCAACAAGGACTACATCGTCCTGGACATGACGCACCTTGGCGCCGAGACCATCATGAAGCGCCTGCCCAGCGTCTTCGAGATCGGCCACAACTTCGCCAACGTCGACATCACCAAGGAGCCGATTCCGGTGGTGCCGACCATCCACTACCAGATGGGTGGCATCCCGACCAACATCCATGGCCAGGTCGTGGCGCCCGCCAACGGCAACCCCAACACCGTCGTCAACGGTCTCTACGCGGTGGGCGAATGCGCCTGCGTGAGCGTGCACGGTGCCAACCGGCTCGGCACCAACTCGTTGCTCGACCTGCTGGTGTTCGGCAGGGCGGCGGGCAACCACCTCGTCGACGCCGGCCTCAAGACCCGCAGCCACAAGCCGCTGCCCGCCGACGCCGCCGATTTCACGCTCGCCCGGCTGGCCCGGCTCGACGCCTCCACCGGCGGTGAATATGCCCAGGACGTGGCCAACGCCATCCGCGCCTCGATGCAGCAGCACGCCGGCGTGTTTCGCACGCAGGCCCTGATGGACCAGGGGGTGACCGAGATCGGGGCGCTCGCCGAGCGGGTCAAGACCATCCACCTGGCGGACAAGTCCAAGGTCTTCAACACGGCCCGTGTGGAAGCTCTGGAGGTCGACAACCTGATCGAGGTGGCCCAGGCGACGATGATTTCGGCGGCCGCGCGGCACGAGAGCCGCGGTGCCCATACGGTCGACGACTATGCCGATTCGCCGGCCCACCCGAACGGCCGCAACGATGCCGAGTGGATGAAGCACACCCTGTGGTACAGCGCAGGGAACCGGCTCGACTACAAACCGGTCAATCTGCAGCCATTGACCGTCGAATCGGTTCCGCCCAAGGTACGGACCTTCTGAGGGCCGCTCGCGCGCCCTCCGACCCCAACGAAAGCTCAAAGCCATGACCAAGCGCGTTTTCCAGATCTACCGATACGACCCGGACACGGACGCCAAGCCACGCATGCAAACGCTCGAGGTCGAGCTCGATGGCCAGGAGCGCATGCTGCTGGACGCGTTGATGAAGCTCAAGGCGGTCGACCCGTCGCTGAGCTTCCGGCGCTCGTGCCGGGAAGGCGTGTGCGGGTCCGACGCGATGAACATCAATGGCAAGAACGGCCTGGCGTGTCTGACCAACATGCGCACGCTGCCGGGGGTGATCACCCTCAAGCCTTTGCCGGGCCTGCCGGTCATCCGCGACCTGATCGTCGACATGACCCAGTTCTTCAAGCAGTACAACTCGATCAAGCCTTACCTCGTCAACGACGAGACCCCGCCCGAAAAAGAGCGCCTGCAGTCGCCCGAGGAACGTGACGAACTCAATGGCCTCTACGAGTGCATTCTTTGCGCGAGCTGCTCCACCAGCTGCCCCAGTTTCTGGTGGAATCCGGACAAATTCGTCGGCCCGGCGGGGCTGCTGCAAGCCTACCGATTCATCGCCGACAGCCGCGACCAGGACACCGCCGGCCGTCTCGACAACCTCGAAGACCCCTATCGCCTGTTCAGGTGCCACACCATCATGAACTGCGTGGACGTGTGCCCGAAGGGCCTCAACCCCACCAAGGCGATCGGCAAGATCAAGGAGCTGATGGTGCGACGCGCCATCTGAGTGCCCGACGACCGTGAGCCAGGAAGCCCCCATGACCGCCGTCGAACTCCCGCTTGGCAAGCTGCGCTGGCGCTGCCGCCGCGGGCTGCTCGAAAACGACCTGTTCGTCGAGCGCTTCTTCGCGCGCCATGCGGCGACCCTGGACGCGGCGCAAGCCCGCGGCCTGATGATCTTGATGGATCTGTCCGACAATGACCTGCTCGACCTGCTGCTCGCGCGCCGGCAACCCGAAGGCGACTTGCTCGACGATGACGTGGTCGAGGTGCTGCGCATGATGCGCGCACCTGCATGAGCGTTGAAGCGCGCACCAGACGCCCACGCCCGGAGACAAAAAGGCTAACCAGAAGGCACCCCCCATTTTTGGCACTCTCGAGGAACCCTCATGACACCGTCTGACGTGAAAGCCACCCTGTCGTTCTCCGACGGCAGCCCCACCATGGATCTTCCGATCTACAAAGGCACCGTCGGGCCGGATGTGATCGATATCCGCAAGCTCTACGCGCAGACCGGAAAGTTCACCTACGACCCCGGCTTTCTCTCGACCGCGGCGTGCGCCTCGACCATCACCTACATCGATGGCGACAAGGGCGAACTGCTTTATCGCGGCTACCCGATCGAGCAGCTCGCGGAAAACTGCAACTACCTCGAAACCTGCTATTTGCTGCTCAAAGGCGAGCTCCCGAATCATTCGCAAAAGACCGAATTCAGCCGGCTCGTCACCAATCACACGATGGTCAACGAGCAGATGCAGTTCTTCCTCCGCGGCTTCCGTCGCGATGCACATCCGATGGCCATCATGACGGGCCTCGTGGGTGCGCTCTCGGCCTTCTATCACGACAGTACCGACATCCATAACGCCGAGCACCGCGAGATTTCCGCGATCCGGCTGATCGCCAAGATGCCCACGCTCGTCGCGATGGCCTACAAGTACACCATCGGCCAGCCCTACATCTACCCGAAAAACGACCTGTCCTACGCCAGCAATTTCATGCGCATGATGTTCGCCACGCCGTGCGAGGCCTACGAGCCCAACGACGTGCTGGTGCGCGCGATGGACCGCATCTTCATCCTCCACGCCGATCACGAGCAAAACGCCTCGACCTCGACCGTGCGGCTGTGCGGTTCCTCGGGCACCAACCCGTTCGCGGCCATCGCCGCGGGCGTCGCCTGCCTGTGGGGACCGGCGCACGGCGGCGCCAACGAGGCCGCGCTCAACATGCTCGAAGACGTTCAAAAAATGGGAGGCGTCGAAAAAATCGGCGAATTCATCAAGCAGGTCAAGGACAAGAACTCCAACGTCAAGCTGATGGGCTTCGGCCATCGGGTCTACAAGAATTACGACCCGCGCGCCAAGCTCATGCGCGAAACCTGCCACGAGGTGCTCGACGCCCTCGGTCTGCACAACGACCCGATCTTCAAGCTCGCGATGGCACTCGAGAAGATCGCCCTCGAGGACGACTACTTCGTCTCGCGCAAGCTCTACCCGAACGTCGACTTCTACTCCGGGATCGTGCAACGCGCGATCGGTATTCCCGTGACCCTGTTCACTGCGATCTTCGCGCTCGCACGCACGGTCGGCTGGATCGCCCAGCTCAACGAGATGATCGCCGACCCGGAGTACAAGATCGGGCGCCCGCGCCAACTGTTCACCGGGGCGACGCCGCGCGACGTGGTTCCCATGGCCCAGCGCTGACCCGGCGGGTCCTCCTCGGGGGTCGCGGCGAACGCCGCGGCTCCTGGTTTCCTTCCGGTCTCCCGTCGTTCGAGCGTCGGCCGGGCGGTCGCGGCGGCGCGGCATAAAATCGACGCCGCGCCGTCTGCCCGCTTGAGCCGACGACGCCGCCCGAGACCGCTGCCCCCGAGATCGCGACCCGAGAACGCCATGCCCCGCACCCTGTACGACAAGATCTGGGACGAACACGTCGTCCACACCGAAGACGACGGAACGGCGGTGCTGTATATCGACCGCCATCTGGTTCACGAGGTCACCAGCCCGCAGGCGTTCGAAGGGCTGGAGCTGGCGGGCCGCAAGGTCTGGCGCCTCTCCGCCAACCTGGCGGTCAGCGACCACAACGTGCCGACCACCGACCGCTCGCACGGCATCGCCGACCCGATCTCGAAGCTGCAGGTCGACACGCTCGACGCCAATTGCGACCGGCTCGGCATCACCCAGTTCAAGATGACCGATCGGCGCCAGGGCATCGTCCACGTCATCGGGCCGGAGCAGGGCGCCACGCTGCCCGGAATGACCGTCGTCTGCGGCGATTCGCACACCTCCACCCACGGGGCCTTCGGCGCGCTGGCGCACGGCATCGGCACCAGCGAGGTCGAGCACGTGCTGGCCACCCAGACGCTCTTGACACGCAAGGCCAAGAACATGCTGGTGCGGGTCGACGGCCGTCTGGGCGCCGGCGTCAGCGCCAAGGACGTGGTGCTGGCCGTGATCGGCCGGATCGGGACGGCGGGCGGCACCGGCTACACGATCGAATTCGGCGGCAGCGCGATCCGCGCGCTCAGCATGGAAGGCCGCATGACGGTGTGCAACATGGCGATCGAAGCCGGTGCCCGCGCCGGGCTGATCGCCTGCGACGAAACCACCCTCGCCTATGTCCAGGGACGGCCGTTCAGCCCGCGTGGCGTCGAGTGGGAGCAGGCGCTGCGCTACTGGAGCACGCTGCATTCCGATCCCGGCGCGCACTTCGACGCCGTGGTCGAACTCGATGCCTCGGGAATCCGCCCGCAAGTCACCTGGGGCACCTCGCCCGAGATGGTGCTGGCCATCGACGACCGGGTCCCCGATCCCGACCGCGAACGCGACAGCGCCAAGCGCGGTGCGATCGAACGTGCGCTCGTGTACATGGCGCTCGAACCCAACAAGCCGATCACCGACATCCGCATCGACAAGGTCTTCATCGGCTCGTGCACCAATTCGCGCATCGAGGACCTGCGGGAAGCCGCCGCGGTGGTGCGGCGCCTCGGCCAGAGAATCGCCTCCAGCGTCAAGCTGGCGCTGGTCGTCCCCGGTTCCGGCCTGGTCAAGGAACAAGCCGAGCGCGAAGGCCTGGACCAGGTCTTCAAATCCGCCGGTTTCGAGTGGCGCGAGCCCGGTTGCTCGATGTGCCTCGCGATGAATGCCGACCGGCTCGAACCGGGCGAGCGCTGCGCCTCGACCAGCAACCGCAACTTCGAGGGCCGGCAAGGTGCCGGCGGCCGCACCCACCTGGTGAGTCCGGCGATGGCCGCCGCCGCCGCGATCGAAGGCCACTTCGTCGACGTCAGTCGCCTCCATTGACCCGGTGCCACGCCCATGACCCCGTTTCGCATTCACTCCGGCCTCGTCGCTCCGATGGACCGGGAAAACGTCGACACCGACGCGATCATCCCCAAGCAATTCCTCAAATCCATCAAGCGGACGGGCTTCGGTCCCAACCTGTTCGACGAATGGCGCTACCTCGATCACGGCGAACCGGGTCAGGACCCGGCGTCGCGCCGACCCGATCCCGACTTCGTGCTCAACCAGCCGCGTTACCGCGGCGCGTCGGTCTTGCTGGCGCGCAAGAATTTCGGTTGCGGTTCGTCGCGCGAGCACGCGCCCTGGGCGCTGGAGCAGTTCGGCTTTCGGGCGCTGGTCGCGCCGAGTTTCGCCGACATCTTCTACAACAACTGCTTCAAGAACGGCCTGTTGCCGATCCGCCTGAGCGAAGAGCAGGTCTCGCGCTTGTTCGACGAGGCCGCCGCGTTCGTCGGCTACTCCCTGACCATCGACCTGGAACGCCAACTGATCGTCAAACCCGACGGCGCGACACTCGCTTTCGAGGTCGAGCCCTTTCGCAAGTATTGCCTGCTCGGCGGCTACGACGACATCGGTTTGACCTTGCGCCATGCCGACAAGATTCGGGCCTTCGAGGCCGAGCGGCTGCTCACCCGGCCGTGGCTTGCGCACCGCATCTGAAAAGGAAGATCCCGTGAAGATCGCGATTTTGCCGGGTGACGGCATCGGCCCCGAGATCATGGCCCAGGCGGTGCGGGTGCTGGACGCACTCGAGTTGCCCCTGGAGACAGAAACCGCACTCGTCGGCGGCGCCGCCTACGACGCCCATGGCCATCCGTTGCCCGACGCCACGCTGCGTCTGGCGCAAGCTTCCGACGCCGTGCTCTTCGGTGCAGTGGGCGACTGGAAGTACGACCACCTCGAGCGCGCGCTGCGTCCCGAGCAGGCGATTCTCGGCTTGCGCAAGCACCTCGGCCTGTTCGCGAACTTTCGCCCGGCGATCTGCTACGAACAGCTCACCCACGCCTCCAGCCTGAAGCCCGAGCTGGTGGCCGGCCTCGACATCCTCATCATCCGGGAACTGACCGGCGACATCTACTTCGGCCAGCCGCGCGGCCGGCGCATCGCTCCCGACGGCGACTTCGAGGGTGCCGACGAGGCCTTCGACACCATGCGCTACACCCGTCCCGAGATCGAGCGCATCGCCCACGTCGCCTTCCAGGCCGCACGCAAGCGGAGCAAACGCCTCACGAGCGTCGACAAGGCCAACGTGCTCGAGACCTCGCAGTTCTGGAAAGATGTGTTGACCGACGTGCATCGCCTCTACCCGGACGTCGCGCTCGACCACATGTACGTCGACAACGCGGCGATGCAGCTGGTGCGCGCCCCGAAAAAGTTCGATGTGGTCGTCACCGGCAACATGTTCGGCGACATCTTGTCCGACGAAGCCGCGATGCTGACGGGCTCGATCGGGATGTTGCCCTCGGCGTCGCTGAGCGCGAGCGGTCGGGGACTGTACGAGCCCAGCCACGGCAGCGCGCCCGACATCGCGGGCAAGGATGTCGCCAACCCCTTGGCCACTATACTGTCGGCTGCCATGATGCTGCGTTTTTCCCTCGACCAACCCGCCGCAGCCGAGCGCATCGAATCGGCGGTGCAGCACGTGCTCGCGCGCGGCCTTCGCACGGCCGACATCTTCGACGAAAAGTCCGGGTCCGAGGGCTGCACCCGGGTCGGCACGCGTGCCATGGGTGACGCGGTCGTCGCCGCGCTCGCAGCAAAAACCACGATCACCATCAAGGGCTAGTCAGGCTCCGGTTCGTGTCGCCCACCCCTCGGCGAACGAGCCGGGGGAACGAAGCGTTGAAACGACATCAAAAGGGGCGTAAGCGATGACGACACTCACGGGGTTGGTTGGATGGCGCGGCATGGTGGGTTCCGTGCTGATGGACCGCATGCAGGCCGAAGGCGATTTCGCGCACATCGAGCCGGTTTTTTTCAGCACCAGCAACAGCGGCGGCGCCGCGCCGGCCTGGGCCAAGAACGAACGCAAGCTGCAGGACGCCTACGATATCGAGGCCTTGCGGCGCTGCGAGATCATCGTCACGGCCCAAGGAGGCGACTACACCACCGAGGTGTTCGCGCGCCTGCGCGCCGCCGGGTGGAAGGGCCATTGGATCGATGCCGCCTCCACCCTGCGCATGAAAGACGATGCCGTCATCGTGCTCGATCCCGTCAACATGCCGGTGATCCGTCAGGCGCTCGCCCACGGCGGCCGCAACTGGATCGGCGGCAACTGCACCGTCAGCTGCATGCTGATGGGCGTGGGCGCACTCTTCAAGGCCGGCCTGGTCGAGTGGATGAACACCATGACCTATCAGGCCGCGTCGGGCGGCGGCGCCGCGCACATGCGCGAGCTCCTGACCCAGTACGGGACCCTGAACGCGTCGGTGCGGGGGCTGCTGGACGACCCGGCGAGCGCGATCCTCGAGATCGACCGCCAGCTGGCTGCGACCCAGCGCGGCCTGAGCCCCGCCGAAACGGCCCAGTTCGGCGTGCCGCTCGGTGGCAGCCTGATCCCATGGATCGACAAAGATCTTGGCAACGGCGTCACGAAGGAGGAGTGGAAGGGCGGCGCCGAAACCAACAAGATCCTCGGGCAGGGCCCGGGCTTCGGCACCGCCGCCACGCCGGTCGACGGCTTTTGCGTGCGGATCGGCGCCATGCGTTGCCACAGCCAGGCGCTCCTCTTCAAACTCAAGAAGAACGTTCCGCTGGCCGACATCGAAACCCTGATCGCCAATGACAATGCCTGGGTCAAGCTCGTTGCGAACGACAAGGAGTCGACGCTACACCAGCTGACCCCGGTCGCCGTCACGGGCACCATGTCCGTGCCGGTCGGGCGCCTGCGCAAGATGGCCATGGGTCCCGAGTACCTGGGGGCTTTCACGATCGGCGACCAGTTGCTGTGGGGGGCGGCCGAGCCGCTGCGTCGGATGTTGCGCATCGTGCTGGAAGACTGAGACAATACCGGATGTCGCGTGAGGACAACAGAACACCGCCGTCGGGCGCAGGCGCTCACGCCCAGGACGAACATCAGCCATTGCATGAGCTTGTCACCCTATCCTGTTGATGTTATTGTGGTTTCTGAACTGAGTTAAATCGGGGGTCGGCGCAGTGCCTGCTCCTTAAATGCCGCTGTCGACATCGGCCGGTCGCATGCGCGCGTCCGGCCTGTCAATTTGGGAGACGCCTTGAATAGAAACTCGACGTTCTCGGGGCGTTTCGCCCTGACTGGGGTGGCAGCTGCCGCATTGTTCTTGGTGTCACCGGCTGCCTGGTCGCTCGGGCTCGGCCGCATTCAGGTGCAGTCGGCGCTCGGCGAGGCCCTGCGTGCCGAGATCGACATCACCAGCATGTCGGCCGAAGAAGCGGCCAACCTGCGGGTGCGGGTGGCCCCCCCGGAAGCTTACAAATCTCAAGGCGTCGACTACAACCCGGTCCTGCCGGCCACCCAGGTCGAACTCTTGCGTCGCCCCGACGGCCGTCCTTATCTCAAGCTCAGCAGCGATCGCGGCGTCCAGGAGCCTTTCGTCGACGTCATTCTCGAGTTGAAC
>JALYHO010000242.1 GCA_030776545.1 Pseudomonadota bacterium
GTGCACGGCATCGGGCCGGTGCTCGGGCTGCTCGTGCTTTGCGTCGCCGGCACCGCGTTGAACGGCGACTTCGCGACCGTGGCCAACGCCATGAACGTCCTCACCCGCACCGCCTTCATCGGCATCATCGCCGTGGGCATGTGCTTCGTGATCATCGGCGGCGGGATCGACCTGTCGGTGGGCTCGATGGCGGCGCTGATCGCCGGGGGTGTGATTCTGCTGATGAACGCGCTCGGCGGCCACGGCGTCGCACCCTGGCTGACCGTCGTGGCGGGGGCGGGATTCGCGCTGCTGCTCGGGGCGGTGTTCGGGCTCGCGCACGGGCTCCTGATCACGCGCGGCAGGATCGAGCCCTTCATCGTCACCCTGGGCACCCTCGGCATTTTTCGCGCCGTGCTCACCTACCTCTCCGACGGCGGCGCGATCACGCTCGACAACACCCTGGCCGATGCCTACGCGCCGGTCTACTACGGCGCCCTGCTGGGGGTGGCGTTGCCGGTCTGGGTGTTCCTGGTCGTCGCGCTGGTTGGCGGGTTGATCCTCAATCGCACCGCCTACGGGCGCTATGTGCAGGCCATCGGCTCCAACGAGCAAGTCGCCCGCTACGCCGCCGTCAACGTCGATCGGGTCAAGCTGTTGACCTACGCGCTCCTCGGGATGTGCGTGGGGATCGCGACGCTGCTCTATGTGCCGCGGCTGGGCTCGGCATCGCCGACCACCGGGCTCCTCTGGGAGCTGGAGGCGATCGCCGCGGTCATCGTCGGGGGCACCGCGCTCAAGGGCGGCTCCGGCAGCGTCGCCGGCACCGTGATCGGCGCGATTTTGCTCTCCGTCATCGGCAACATCCTCAACCTCACCAGCATCATCAGCGTCTACCTCAATGCCGCCGTGCAGGGCACGGTGATCGTCGTCGTGGCCTTCATGCAGCGCCGCAAGCGTTAGTGGGGTGCCCGACCCGGACACCAGCAGACCGTTTTCACCAGCCGACCCCGGCCCGTTCCGTTCCCATCCAACAAACAGGAGACAGACCATGCATTCCCCGATACGCAGACTCGCCCTCGCCGCCCTGGTCGTCCTCGGGCCCCTGGCCGCGAGCGCCCAGACCAAGGTCAACCTCGGCGTCGCGATCCCGACGGCCGATCACGGCTTCACGGCCGGCATCGTCTGGTGGGCCAACCAGGCCAAGAAGGAGCTCGAGAAAAGCCATCCCGACCTCAAGGTCACCGTCAAGACGGCCAAAGACCCGGGCGAGCAGGCCAACCAGCTGCAAGACCTCGTCACCGTGACCAAGATCGACGCCCTCGTGATCTTCCCGCTCGAATCGGCGGCCCTGACGAAGCCAGTCGAGCAGGTGCATTCCAAGGGGGTCTACGTGACGGTGGTCGACCGTGGCCTCACCAGCGAGGCCGGACAGGACGCCTACGTCGCCGGCGACAACACCGCGTTCGGACGCATCCCGGCCGAATTCCTCGCCAAGCAGCTGGGAGGCCAGGGCGACGTGGTGGCGATGCGCGGCATCGCGACCACCCTCGACAACGAGCGCATGGACGCCTTCAACGCCGTCCTCAAGGAGCACCCGGGGATTCACTTGCTCGACGCCAAATACGCCAACTGGAATCGTGACGACGCTTTCAAGACGATGCAGGACTACCTGACGCGCTTCAAGAAGATCGACGCGGTCTGGGCGGCCGACGACGACATGGCGGTCGGGGTCCTGAAAGCGATCGAGCAGGCCAAGCGCACCGACATCAAGGTCGTGTTCGGAGGCGCCGGCGCCAAGGGCATGGTCAAGATGATCAAGGACAGCGCCGACCCGCGCATCCCGGCCGACGTGTCGTATTCGCCCAAGTTCATCTATGACGCGATCAAGATGACCGCCGAGGCGCGCCTCAAGGGTGAAAAGCTGCCGGCCAAGACGATCATCCCCTCGGTGTTGATCACCAAGGACAACGCCAAGGACTTCTACTTCCCCGATTCGCCGTTCTGACGTCTGCGGCCCGTGCGCGCTGCGCGCGGGCCCCCCACCCACAAGGAGCCGCGCCATGGGCCGCCCCGTCACGCTATTCACCGGCCAATGGGCCGACCTGCCACTGGCCGAGCTCGCACCCTTGGCCCGGAAAATGGGATACGAGGGCCTCGAGCTGGCCTGTTGGGGCGATCACTTCGACGTGCAGGCGGCGCTCGCCACCCCCCGCTACCTGCGCGACAAGCGCGAGCTGCTCGATCGCCACGGCCTGCAATGCTTCGCGATCGGCAACCACCTGGTCGGCCAGGCCGTGTGCGACCCCATCGACGCGCGCCACCGGGCGATCCTCCCGGACCACGTGTGGGGTGATGGCGATCCGGAAGGGGTGCGCCAGCGCGCGGCGAAAGAACTCGCCGACACCGCTCGCGCAGCGGCCGCGTTCGGACTCAAGACCGTCACCGGCTTCACCGGCTCCTCGATCTGGCATTCGGCCTACGCCTTCCCGCCGACCTCCCAGGCTTACTGGGACGCCGGCTATGCCGATTTCGCGCAGCGCTTCCTGCCCATCCTTGGCGTGTTCGACGCGGTCGACGTGAACTTCGCGCTCGAGGTCCATCCGACTGAAATCGCCTTCGACATCGCCACCAGCCAGCGAGCGATCGAGGCACTCGACGGCCACCGACGTTTCGGCTTCAACTTCGATCCCAGCCACCTCGCCTACCAAGGCGTGGACTACATCCGCTTCATCCGGACTTTCGGCGCGCGCATCTTCAACGCGCACATGAAAGACGTCTGGTGGGGCAAAGGGGACGGCAGCGTCGGCAGCTTCGGCGGGCACACGAGCTTCGGCGACCCCCGCAGGGGCTGGGACTTTCGCAGCGTCGGCCGGGGCATGATCGACTTCGAATCGCTCATCGTCGCCCTCAACGACGTGGGCTACGCCGGTCCGCTCTCGGTCGAATGGGAAGACAGCCGGATGGACCGCGTGCACGGTGCGACCGAAAGCGCGGCCTTTTGCAAACGGCTCGATTTCGAGCCCGCGCAGGGCGCTTTCGACGCCGTGTTCGAACAGCGTCGGCAACCGTCATGACGTCCCTCCCGCCTGCGCCCCGGGTGCTGCGCGCCGCGATGGTCGGCGGCGGCCAGGACGCCTTCATCGGCGCGGTGCACCGCCGCGCGATGGCGTTCGACGGACGGTTCGAATTGGTCGCGGGCGCGCTTTCCGCGTCGCCGGAGAAAGCCCGCGCGTCGGGCGCCTTGTTGGGCTTGCGCGACGATCGCAACCACGGCCGGTGGCAGGACCTTCTCGACGATGAAATTCGCCGCCCCGCGGACGAGCGGATCGACCTGGTCTGCATCGTGACGCCGAATCACGTGCACCACGCGGTCGCGCGCGCCTTCGTCGACGCCGGCATCCACGTCGCCTGCGACAAGCCCCTGGTTCCCACCACCGCACAGGCCCACGATCTCGCAGCGCGGGTCGCGCAGCGCGGGACACTGTTCGCGGTGACCTACAACTACACCGGCTATCCGATGGTGCGCGAGGCGCGCGACATCGTCCGCCGGGGCGCGCTCGGCACGATTCGCAAGGTGATCGTCGAATACCAGCAAGGCTGGCTTGCCGGCGCGTTGGAATCGGCGACGAACAAGCAATCGAGCTGGCGCATGGACCCGGCGCAAAGCGGCCCGGGCGGCGCGATGGGCGACATCGGTTCGCACGCGGAAAATCTCATTGCGACGGTCACCGGCCTGGAAATCGACAGCCTCTGCGCCGACCTGACCGCTTTCGGTCCCGGCCGCCGACTGGACGACGACGCCAGCGTGCTGCTGCGGTTTCGCGGCGGCGCCCGGGGGGTTCTGCTGGCCTCGCAGATCGCGGTCGGCCACGAGAACGACCTGCGCCTGCGCGTCATCGGCGAGCGCGGCAGCCTCGACTGGCGCCAGGAGGATCCGAACCGCCTGGTCCACGCGCCGCTCGACGCGCCGCCCCGCATCCTGACCCGCAATGCGCCCTGGCTGAGCGAGTCCGCCCGGCGCGCTTGCCGCTTGCCCGCAGGACACCCCGAGGGGTTCGCCGAAGCCTTCGCCAACCTCTATGCAGGCATGGCCGCCGACCTGACGCACCGGGCGGCGCACGGGGTGCCGGCGAGTGAAGAGACGGCTGAGTATCCCCGGATCGCCGAGGGGGTGCGCGGGGTGCACTTCATCGAACGCACCGTGGCGTCGGCTGGCAGCCAGGCCAAGTGGACGGCGTTGGATTGAAAAGCTTGTTGAAGTGGCGCCTGCCCAGTCACCGGCCCTTCGACGAGCCAAGAGCGAACGGGGTTGGGAAATGGCCCCATCATCGACCCCCTCGACAAGCTCAGGGCGAACCGGTCGTGGAACCTCCGTTCGGGCGAGCGCCTGGCATGAGGCGCGAAATCAGCTGCCGGTGCGTTCCGCCATCTTGGACAGGGCGATGCTGAGCGCCGCGCCGCCCACGGTCTTCACCAGGGTCGGGTGCTGGGCGTAGAACTCGCTCATCCGGTCGACGATGCCGGGGTTGGCCTGTTCGGCGTGGCTTGCGATCACCTGCACCTGGTCGGGCGAAAGCTGCGAGGCTTGCGCGGGGGTGACCGAGGGTGTGCCGCCGCCGCCGCCGGTCAATTGGCTCAGCAGGCCACCGAGCGTACCGCCCTGGGCGGCAAGCGAGGCCAGTACCGACGGGCCCATGCCACCCAACATCGAATTCAGCATGCCGGCCTGCTGGTTCGGATCGGCGCGGCCGAACAGTTGCCCGGCCATCTGGCCGAACGGGGGCGTCTGGCCAGAGCGGAACATGGCGGCCAGCCCTGAGGTCAAGACATCGGCCGGGGCAGCTTGCGCCGCCTGATCGAAATGTGCTTCGGCCTGCGCCGGGGGCGCACTGGCGCCGCCGAGGTACTGCTGCAGGATGTTTCCCAGATCGAATGCCATGGTGGTGTCCTGTGTCGTGGTGGGGCGCCCGGTGTCGGCCGGACGATGGTAGCCCAGAGGCGGGGCTCGCGCACTGACCCCGCGACGCCGTCAGTTCCCCGCCATGAAGCGATCCCGCAAGGCCTGCGTGCCGGCCCGGAACACCCCCAGGTCGCTGCCGACCGCGACGATCGTGGCCCCCATGGCCACGTAGCGACGCGCGTCGGCTTCCACCGGAGCGAGGATGCCGACCGGCTTGCCCGCCGCCCGGCAACTCGCGAACACGTGCGCCATCGCATGCTGCACGTCCGGGTGGCCGGCATTGCCGAGATGGCCGAGTGCGGCGGACAGGTCGGACGGGCCGATGAACAGCCCGTCCACGCCCTCGACCGCGACGATCTCTTCGACGGCGGCGACGCCTTCGCGGCTCTCGATCTGCAGCATCACGCAGATCTCCTCGTTGACGCCTTCGAAGTAGCCTGGGACCGTGCCGTAGCGGTTGCCACGCTGGGCCACAGAGATGCCGCGCACGCCCTGCGGTGGGTAGCGCGTGGCCGCGACTGCCCGTTCGGCTTCCGCGCGGTTCTGGACGAACGGAATCAGGAAATTGCAGAAGCCCGCGTCGAGCAGGCGCTTGATTTCGACCGGGTTGTTCCAGGACGGCCGCACCACCGGCGCGCTGACGCTGTCTTTCAATGCCATCAGCTGGGGGATCAGACTCAGCACGTCATTGGGCGCGTGCTCGCCGTCCAGCAGCAACCAATCGAACCCCGCCAGCCCCAGGATTTCGGTCGTGATGGGATTGGCGAGCGAGGACCAGCAACCGAACAGGGTCTTGCCGCCGCGCACGTCGGCGCGGAACGGGTTCGGGAAGGACGGATAGGGACGGGAGGGCGTCATGGCATCGGGCCGCTCGAGTGATCAGTCATCATACAACCGTGCCCAAGGGTTGCGAGGCGTGGCGCGCGTGGCGGAGCCGTTCACGGCTGTTCGTGAGGTGGATGCGCATGGCTGCGCGCGCGACTTCCGCGTCGCCCCGCGCGATCGCGGCGTAGATTTCCTCGTGCTCGCGGTTGACGCGGTTCAAATAGTCCAACCGGCGCTCGTCGGGACGGACGATGCTCAGGCGGGTTCGCGGGATCAGGGCGTCGCCGAGCCGATTCATGATGTCGGAAAAGTAACGGTTGCCGGTGGCCTCGGCGATCTGCAAGTGGAAATCGAAGTCAGCGCTCGCTCCTTGTCCGGGACTGGAAATTTCGGCCTCCAGGCGATCGAGTGTGGCCCGCAGCCCGTGAAGCTGCGCCGCCGTACGGCGCTGCGCGGCCAGTCCTGCCGACTCGGTTTCCAGGCTGATGCGCAGCTCGAGCACGGCCAGCACGTCGACCGATGCGGCGAGCTCGGATGGCGCCAATTCGAACACGTTCGGCGTTGCCGTCGAGCGTACGAACGTGCCGACGCCATGGCGCGTCTCGACCAGGCCGGCCGCCTGCAGCCGCGAAATGGCTTCCCGGACGACGGTGCGGCTGACGCCGTAGGCGCGAACGGTTTCCGCTTCGGTCGGAAGCCGATCCCCAGGCCGAAATTGCTGCTCCCGGATGCGCTGGCCAAAGTCCGCCACCAGTCCGAGCGCCAGACCCCCGGCGCGTCGGGGCGCCGAAGGCGGGGATGCGGATTGGGGATTTCCCGCAGCGGGTGCGTCCATGCCGACCATCATAATTCGCGGGTGGTTGTATGACAACTGGTCTCTGGCGTCGTTGATGAGGACCGCATGACATTTTGTTCACCCGTCGGCCATGACTGACGCAGCGATGACGCCCGCCATTCCACCGCGCCGATTGCTGCTGACCGGTGCGGCCGGCGCCCTGGGGCGCGAGCTGCGGGCGCGGCTGCGCGCCTACGCGACGATCTTGCGCGTGGCCGACGTCGCGCCGCTCGAGCCCGCCCAGGGCAACGAAGAGGTCGTCACCTGCGACCTCGAGGATGCCGCGTCGGTCGACGCCATGGTTGCCGGCAGCGAGGCGATCGTGCACCTCGGGGGAGTCTCCGTCGAGGGCCCGTTCGAGCCCATCTTGCGTGCCAATATCGTGGGTTGCTATCACCTCTACGAAGCGGCGCGCAAAAACGGTGTCAGGCGCATCGTGTTCGCCAGTTCGAATCACGTCACTGGCTTTTACCGCCAGGACCAGGTCATCGATCCGTCGATGCCGCTGCGACCGGACGGGTACTATGGCCTGAGCAAGGCGTTCGGCGAGCAACTCGCCCAGTACTACTTCGACCGCCATGGGCTCGAGACGGTCAGCCTGCGCATCGGCTCGTCGTTCCCCGAACCCAAGGACCGCCGCATGCTGGCCACCTGGCTCAGTTTCGACGACCTGGAACGCCTCGTGCTGGCGAGCCTGCGCGCCCCGGTGGTCGGCCACAGCGTGATCTACGGTGTCTCGGACAACCCGTCGACGTGGTGGGACAACACCCGGGCCCGACACCTCGGCTATCGGCCGCAAGACAGCAGCGAAGCATTCCGCGCCCGCCTCGAAGCGCGCGAGCCCCGCCTGGACCTCGACGATCCCGCGATGCGGCTGCAAGGCGGCGGCTTCGTGAAAATGGGCCCACCCGATTGATGCGCAAGGCCGCGCCACCCCCCCGCAAAGACCCTCTCCAGGAGCCAACCCCATGACCCCTTCGACACTCGCCCGCATCGCCGGTGCCGTCCTCGTGGTGGCCGCCGCCTCGGTCCAGGCGCGCGACTTCCGCTCTGCCGACGTCCACGCCAAGGACTTCCCGACCAACCTCGCCGTCAAGTTCATGAGCGATCAACTCGCCAAGGCGACTGGTGGAAAGGACCGGATCAAGGTCTTCGGCGACAGCTCGCTCGGTTCGGAGAAAGACACGGTCGAGCAGGTCAAGATCGGCGCCATCGACATGGTGCGGGTCAGCACGGCCACCTTCCACGGCATCGTGCCCGAATCGATGATCCCGTCGCTGCCCTTCCTGTTTCGCGACCTCGACCACTTTCGCAAGACCATGTATGGCGCCGAAGGCGACAAGATCCTGGCGGCTTTCGACCGGGCCGGTTTCATCGGACTGTGCCTCTATGAAAGTGGCGCGCGGTCCATCTACGGCAAGAAGCCCATCAAGACGGTGGCCGACATGAAGGGCCTGAAGGTCCGGGTCCAGCAGTCGGACCTGATGGTGGGCATGGTCAGCTCGCTCGGCGCCTCGCCCACGCCGATGCCGTTCGCCGAGGTCTACACCGGCCTGAAAACTGGCTTGCTGGATGCGGCCGAGAACAACATTCCGTCGTACGAGGAAGCCAAGCACTTCGAGTCGGCACCGGTCTTTTCGGAGACCGGCCACGTCATGACGCCGGAGGTCCTGGTCTTTTCCAAGAAGGTCTGGGACACCCTAAGCAAGGACGAGCAGGCCGCGATCCGCCAGGCCGCGAAAGACTCGGTGCCCTACTACACCAAGCTGTGGGACGCGAAGGAAAAAGACGCACGCGCGGCCGTGGTCAAGGCCGGCGCCAAGATCGTTCCCGCCGCGGACATCGATCGCAAGGGCTTCATGGCGGCGGAAAAGCCGGTCTGGGACAAGTTCGCCAACACCCCCGAGCTGAAGGCCTTGGCGCAGTCCATCGTCGACAGCAAGTAGGGCCCTCGACGGTGGAAACGCTCGGACAGCTGAGCGCCCGGCTCGCTCGCTGGGTCCTGGTGCTGGCCTGCGCATGCCTGGCGGGGCTCGGCGCGATCGTCATCTACGGCGTGGTGCTGCGCTACGTCTTCAACGACGCGCCGCCGTTCGTCGAGCAGGTGGCGCTGCTGCTGGTGATCTCGGTGGCGATGTTCGGCGCCGCGGCCGGCGTACGCGACGCCGGCCACATCGGTCTGGACTCGGTGATCAAGCTCGCCTCGCCCGGTGTCCAGCGCGTGGTCGGCCGGGCGGTTCATGTCCTGGTCCTCGTGTTCGCGTTGATCCTGCTTTGGGGCAGCATCTCGATGGGCCTGTCGACCCGTCACGACACCATCCCCACGCTCGGAATTTCCGAGGCGTTCCGCTACCTGCCGATGGTGATCGCCGGCGTGTTGATCGCCTTGTTCTCGTTCGAGCACCTCGCGGTCAGCTTCACCGGGGCGGAGACGCGCTGATGGAACTTCTGGTGCTTTGCGGCAGCTTCATCGTGTGCCTGGTGCTCGGGGTGCCGGTCGCCTTCGCGATCGGGCTGGCGTGCCTGGCCACGTTCGCGGCCGAAGGCCTGCCGCTGGCCACCGCGATGCAGATGATGGTCTCGGGCATGAACGTGTTTTCGTTCCTGGCGATCCCGTTCTTCATCTTCTCCGGCGAGCTGATGCTGCACGGCGGCATCGCCGACAAGATCCTGGCGTTCGCGCGCAGCCTGGTCGGCCACATGAAGGGTGGACTGGGCCTGGCCAACGTGATGGCGAGCACGTTGTTCGGTGGCGTGTCGGGCTCGCCGGTGGCCGACACCTCGGCCATGGGCGGCGTGATGATCCCGATCATGAAGCGCGAGGGCTACAGCGCCGACTACGCGGTCAACGTGACCACCCACGCCTCGCTCACCGGGGCCCTGATGCCGACCTCGCACAACATGATCATCTACGCGTTCGCGGCCCAGGCCGCGACCGGCATGATCGGCGCGCACGCGATCCGCGGGGTCTCGATCGGCGACCTGATGTTCGCCGGCCTGGTGCCGGTGTTCTGGATCATGGTGTGCATGCTGGTAGCGGCCTATTGGCAGGCCGCGCGCAACGGCTTTCCACGGCGCGCCGACGGGTCGTCGATGCGCGAGCGCTTCCCTGGCTGGCCGGTCGTGCTGCGCACCTTCGTCGCCGCCATTCCGGGGCTCATGGTCGTGGTCGTGATCCTGGGTTGCGTCATGGGCGGGGTGACCACCGCGACCGAGGCGGCGGCGATCGCGGTGGCCTACTCGTTGTTGCTGACCACGCTCATCTACCGCACGATGAACCGCGTCAAATTGATGAAGTCGCTCGCCAAAGCCTCCCGCACCACCGGAGTGATCCTGCTGCTGATCGGCGTGTCCAACATGCTGCGCTGGCAGATGGCCTACCTGGAGATTCCGGACTCGATCGAAGCCGCCTTGCTGCACGCGACCCAGACACCCTGGCTGATGCTCCTCTACATCAACGTGATCCAGATTTTCCTGGGCATTTTTCTCGACATGGCCGCGCACATCCTGATCACCACGCCGCTCTTCCTGCCGCTGGCGATCCAGATGGGGGTCGGGCCGGTGCAGTTCGGGATGATGCTGCTGCTCAATTGCGCGCTCGGCCTCGTCCATCCGCCGGTCGGGACGGTGCAGTTCGTCGGCTGTGCGATCGGCGACATCTCGATCGGCCAGGCCACGCGCACGGCCTGGCCCTACTACCTGGCGATCTGGGTGGCGATCAACCTGGTGACGTACGTGCCGCTCTTTTCGACCTGGTTGCCGTCGGTGATCACCGGGCACCCGGTGTTGTGATGTTCGCGGTCTACGTGTCGCACGCCGGCAGCGGCGAGATCCGGGTCTTGCGGCTCGACGCGAACGGCGCCCTCGACGCGGTGCAGAACGTCGAGCTCGGTGGCCAGGTGATGCCGATGGCGCTCAGCCCCGACCGTCGCTTCCTGTACGCGGCCCGCCGATCCGCGCCGCTCGCGGTGGCCAGCTTCTCGATCGACCCGACGAGCGGTGCGCTCACGGCGCTCGGCGAGGCGCCGTTGCCGCACAGCATGGCCTACCTCGCGACCGACCGCAGCGGTCGGTGGCTCTTTTGCGCGTCCTACGGCGATGACCGGGTCGCCGTCGCGGCGATCGGCGCCGATGGCGTGGCGGGTGCTCCCCACCAGGTGCTCGCCACCGGTCGCCATGCGCACGCGATCCAGGCCGACCCTTCGAACCGGGTCGTCTACGCGACAGCGCTCGGCGCGGGTGTGATGGTGTGCTACCGCTTCGAGCCAGAGCATGGATTGCTGACGCCGGCCGATCCGCCGGTCTTCATCGCGCGCGCCGGCGCCAGCCCGCGCCACTTCGTCTTCAGCCTGGATGGGCGCTTCATCTACCTCCTGAACGAGCTCGACGCGCGCATCGACGTGATCTCGCGCGAGGCGGGGTCGTTGCGCACCGTGCAGACCGTCGATACCTTGCCGACCGATTTCGCGGGGGTGCCCTGGGCCGCCGACCTGCATCTGGCCCCGGGTGGAACGCACCTGGTGGCCAGCGAGCGCCGGTCGAGCACGCTGGTGATGTTCGACGTCGACACCGGGACCGGCCGCCTGACCCTGAACGGGCGCTGTGCGACCGAGTCCGAACCACGGGGCTTTGCCGTCACGCCGGACGGCCGCTTCGTCGTCGTCGCCGGCCAGTCCTCCGGGCGGATCGCCGTGCTCGCCATGGCGCCTCACCTGCGACCGGTCGGTGCCGCCCCCGCCGGCGCCAAACCCAACTGGGTCGAGGTCGTCGCCCTGTCCTCCCGGTCCGCGACCGGCTGAGGGCGCTCAAAGGCGTTCGGTTTCGCTCACCTTCGGCTGCCACCGCATCAGACGCTTTTCCGCCCAACCGACCAGCCCGTCGAGCAACAGCGCGAACACGGTCAGCACCAGGATTCCCGCCATCACGGTGTTGATGTCGAACGACCCTTCGGCCTGCAGGATCAGATAGCCCACCCCGCGCGAGGAGCCGAGGTACTCGCCCACGACGGCCCCCACGAACGCCAGGCCGACGCTGGTGTGCAGCGAACTGAAGACCCAACTCGTCGCGCTCGGCAGGTACACATGCCGCAGCAACTGCCGGGGTGTGGCGCCGAGCATCCGGGCGTTGGCCAGGACCACCGGGCTCACTTCCTTCACGCCTTGGTAGACATTGAAGAACACGATGAAAAACACCAGGGTCACCCCGAGCGCCACTTTGCTCGCCATGCCCAGCCCGAACCAGACCGCGAAGATCGGCGCCAGGATCACCCGAGGCATGCTGTTGAGCGCCTTGATGTAGGGCTCGGCGATGGCCGCCGCGAACGGGCTCAGCGCCAGCCACAGGCCACATCCCAGGCCCAGCACGGTGCCGATGCCGAACGCCAGCACCGTTTCGACCAGGGTCACGCCGAGATGTTCGTAGATGTCGGCGTTGCCGAAGAACCAGGCCACGATGCGCGCGCCGACCTTGGCGGGCTCACCGAAGAAAAAGGCCGCCTGCTGGTCGTTCTCGAACAGGAAGGGGGGGATCAGCCCCGGCGTCGTGAGGACGTGCCAGACGACGAAGAGCAACCCCAGCAGGCCCCATTGCCACAGGCGCAGGTTGCCGGCGCGGGGTCGGAGGAATTTCCACATCGTTCTCAGGCCGCCAGTTGCTGCCGATAGCCTTCGAGGACCTCCGCGCGCAGCACCTCCCAGATCGCCCGGTGGAGCTCGACGAATCGCGGCATCGTGCGGACTTCCGCCACGTCGCGCGGGCGAGGCAGGTCGACCGCGAACTCGCCGATCGGGTGGGCGGCGGGGCCGGCGCTCAGGCACACCACCCGATCGCTCAGCGCGATCGCCTCGTCCAGGTCGTGGGTGATGAAGAGCACGGCCTTGCGTTTTTCGGTCCAGAGCCCGAGCAGTTCGTTTTCCATCAACTGGCGGGTCTGGACGTCGAGTGCGGAGAAGGGTTCGTCCATCAGGATGAGGTCGGGGTCGAGCACCAGCGTCTGGGCCAGGCTCACGCGTTTGCGCATCCCGCCGGACAGCTGATGAGGGTAGCGGTCGCCGAACCCTCCCAGGCCGACCCGGCGCAACCATTGCTCGGCCTGCTCGCGCGGCTCGGCCATCCCACGGAATTCGAGCCCGGCCATCACGTTTTGCGCCGCCGTTCGCCAGGGCATCAGGCTCTCGGCCTGGAACATGTAGCCGGCGCGTCGGTTGATGCCGTCGAGCGGCGCGCCGAACGCCCGGACGTCGCCGGCGCTGGGCGCGAGCAACCCGGCGGCCACGTTCAACAGGGTGCTCTTGCCGCAGCCCGTCGGCCCTACCACCGACACGAATTCGCCGGCAGCGACGGTCAGGTCGACGTCGCGCACCGCGGTGTAGCGCCGGCCGGGATCGTTCCTGTCGAGGAACGTGCACGCCACGCCGGTCATCGCGAGCGCGTCCACCGCGAGGGCGTCAACCGTGAGGGTATCTGGCATTGGCGCGCACGACGAAGTCGTTGCTGTCGATGGCGCTCAGATCGATCTTGGCGCCGGCGATTTCCGGGTCGATGCTGGCCAGTGCCCGGCGCGCGGTTTCCGGCCCCCCGTCGGGGAACATGCCGTCGGGCGAGAGCGCACCCTTGGCGGCCAGGAAGGCATCGACATAGACCGCACGGTCCCCGAGAAGATAGCTCTCGGGGACCGCGTTGATGATGTCGCCCGCGCCGGCGCCCTGGATCCACTTGTCGGCACGAACGATCGCATTCGTGATGGCTTGAATCGTGGCGGGGTATTTGTCGATGAAGCTCTGCGGCGCGTACATGCACGCGGCGGGCATGGGGCCGCCGAAGACCTTGTCCGCCTCGGCCACCACCCGGGTGTCCGACACCACTTTCAGGTCGCCGGAACGCACCAGCAACGTGATCACGGGGTCGACGTTGCTGATGGCATCGATCTGGCCGGTGCGCATGGCGGCGACGGCCCCGTTGCCGGCGCCGACCCCGATGTAGGAGACGTCGGCCGGCTTGAGTCCGGCCTTGGCGAGCACGAAATTGGCCAGAACCTGGGTGCTGGATCCGGGGGCGGTCACCCCCAGTTTCTTGCCCTTGAGCTGGGCCACGCTGCGAAAATTCGGGAATGTTTTCGGATTGACGCCCAGCACGATCTGCGGCGCGCGGCCCAGGAGCGCGAAGGCGCGCAAGCGCTGGCCCTTGACCTGCATCGTGAGGGTGTGCTCGAAGGCGCCGCACACCACGTCGGCGCTGCCCCCGATCATGGACTGCAGGGCGCGCGAACCCCCCGCGAAGTCGGCGATGGTGACCTCCAGGCCTTCGGTCTTGAAGTAGCCCAGGCCCTCGGCGATCGAGAGCGGCAGGTAGTAGAGCAAATTCTTGCCGCCCACGGCGATGGTGAGGCGGGGCTTTTCGATCGTTTGGGGCCGGACAAGGCTGGGCCAGCCGCACAGTGTGGCGCCGGCGGCCACGAAATTGCGGCGCTGCATGGGGACGAGTTTCTCCGAGTGGGACGGCACCGAATCTACCCCGATTGCCGGCTGACGTGACAGCGGGGAAACGCCCGCTGCCCAAGGCGGCGAGCGCACCCGCGACCTTAGAATGAATCTCAATGTATCGATACTTTTTTCGACTCATGGTCGGTGCGGCCTGTTGGCTTGCCGGGGCGACGCACGGCCAGGTCCCGTCTGCCGGGGTGATGCGGGCAGCGCCGCCGGCGGTGGCCGCGTCGGCGCCGATCTCGCTTTCGGCGCGCAAGGCATACGAGCAAGCGCGTTCGCAACTTTTGCAAATTCGAACCTTGCTCAAAGGTCAGGCGAGCCAGACCTCGGTCGGATCGGGGTTCCTGGTCTCGGCCGAGGGACACATCGTCACCAATTTTCACGTCGTCGCCGACGCGGCCCTGAAGCCCGAGCGTCACGATCTGGTCTACGTCACTGCAGACGGCCGCGAGGCGCCGCTGCAGATCCTGCAGATCGACGTGCTGCACGACCTGGCCTTGCTCAAGGCCGCGGATCCCAAGGGGCCGCCAGCCGGCGGCTTCGACGCACTGGGTTTTCGCACCGACGCCCAGCCCTTGGCGCAGGGCGAGCGCATCTATTCGCTCGGCAATCCGCTCGACGTCGGCTTCGCCGTGACCGAGGGCACCTACAACGGCCTGGTCAAGCGCAGTTTCTATCCCCAGATCTTCTTCGGCGGCGCGCTCAGTGCCGGCATGAGCGGCGGCCCGGCGCTGGACGAGCAGGGCCACGTGGTTGGCGTGAACGTCGCGCGACGCGTCGACGGCGAACAGGTCAGCTTCCTGGTGCCCGCGAGCTTCGCCGCAGCCCTATTGGACCGGGGACGCAACGCGGCGCCGATTCGCGGCGCCGCCTACGGCCTCGTCACCGACCAGTTGATGCAGCATCAGGCGGCGCTCACCGAGCGGTTCATGCAGCAAGGCTGGAAAAGCGCGACCCACCCGCGCTATACCGTGCCGGTGCCCAACGACCAGTTCATGCGCTGCTGGGGCAGCAGCGAACCTTCGCGCACCGGCGGGCTCGACCTCGAACGCTCGGATTGCGTGATGGACACGCGGATCTTCGTCGGCGACTACACGACCGGAGCGATCGGCGTGCGCCACGAGGCCTACGAAGGCGCCCAGCTCGGTCCGCTGCGCTTTGCGGCGCGCTACGCCGCGAGCTTTCGCAATGAAGGATTCGTTCGCTTGCCGACTGAGTTCCAGACCAAGCCCCAATGTCGTGACGACTTCGTGCAGCGCGACGGGTTGCCGATGCGCGCGGTCGCCTGCCTGCGCGCTTACAAGAAGCTGCCCGGCTTGTTCGACCTGGCGGTCCTGGTGGTGACGCTCGACCAGCCCGAGACCGGCGTCGAAGGGCGATTCGACGCCCAAGGCCTGAGCTTCCAGAACGCCCAAAAGCTCGCTCGGTACTACCTGGACGCTTACGGCAGGGTGCCTCGATGAACCTGCCGGGGCGTGAAGGGGGCGACGACCGCGCGGGGCGGGTGCATACGCTCGGTCTGCTCGAGGTGCTCGACCGCGACGGACTCGCGCGCTCGTCGGTCCGGGTGACGCAGTGGCCGCTGCGCATCGGTCGGGCGCTGGACAACGACCTGGTGCTGAGCGACCCGCACGTTGCCGCGTACCACGCCACGATCGACGCCACCGGCGAGCACATCGCGCTGGTGGCGGCCCCGACCCGCAACGGGCTCGTCTTGGGCCGCCAGCGTCTGCGCGGGGGCCAGGCGGTGGAGCTCGCGACGGCCGGGGAACCGGCCGAGATCACGATCGGTCGCACCCACCTGCGCCTGCGCCTGCCTGGCCACGCCCTGGCGCCGGAGCTCGCCACGGTCTCCGACCGGTCGCTGCTGCGCCACCAGGGTCCGGTCGCGATGGCGGCCCTCGTCCTGCTCTGCGGCACCCTGTTCGCGACCTGGCTCGGAACCGACCCCGGCAACGACGCGCGTGCCCTGGGGGCGGCCTTGCTGTCGCTGCTGGTGGGCGGTGCGCTCTGGTGCGCGATGTGGGCGCTTCTGACCAAGACGTTCACGCGTCAGGCGCGCTTCGGCTGGCACCTGCGCGTCTTCGTGTTCGCGAGCGTCGCGCTGATGGCGGTCGGTGCGGTGCTGCCGCTCGCCGCCTTCGCGTTGTCGTGGCCGTGGTTGTCGGGCTACGAATTCGTCGCTGTCGTCGGTGTGCTGGCCGCAGCCCTCTACTTCCACGTGCTCGCCATCGAACCGACGCGGCGGTTCGCGCTCAAGGGAGCCGCTCTCACCTGTGCGGCGGTGGGCATCGCGCTGACCCTCTGGTTCAACCGCCAGCGCAACGATCAGTTCAGCGACGAGCTCTACATGAGCCACCTCTACCCCCCGGCCTGGCGCCTTGCCCGACCGGTCGACCCGGCGGCATTCGTCGCCGGTCTGGCGACCCTCAAGCCCACGCTCGACCGCAAGTCCAAGGAGCCAGGCTCCGGCGACGACGGTCCGCGCAGCGACGAGCCGTGATCGAATCGGAAGGAGTCAGATGAGCCCCACCTCGAATTCCCCTGCGCGTACCGTGCTCGTCACCGGCGGGGGCCGCGGCATCGGCGCCGCTGTCAGTCGTCTGGCGGCGCGCCACGGCTGGGCCGTGGCGGTCAACTTCGCGCAAGGACGCGCGGCGGCCGATGAGGTGGTGAAGGGCATCCGGGACGCGGGCGGCATCGCCCTGGCGATCCAGGCCGACGTCGCCGACATCGCTCAAGTCGAGGCCATGTACTCCCAGGTCGACGCCAGCCTGCCGCCGCTCGGCGGGCTGGTCAACAACGCCGGTGTGGTCGACCTGCAGGGTCGGGTCGACGAAACCAGCGCCGCCCGCCTGCAACGCATGTTCGGTGTCAATGTCTTCGGCAGCTTCTACTGCGCGCGCGAAGCCATTCGGCGCATGTCGACGCGGCATGGGGGCCAGGGTGGCAACATCGTGAACCTGTCGTCGGCGGCGGCCCGGATCGGGGCGCCGGGCCAGTATGTCGACTACGCGTGCGCCAAGGGAGCGATCGACGTGTTCACGCTGGGTCTGGCCAAGGAGGTCGCCACCGAGGGCATTCGGGTCAATGCGGTCCGCCCCGGCATCATCGAGACCGATATCCATGCGGCCGGCGGCACGCCGGATCGCGCCCGGCAAATGGCCCCGCTGGTCCCCCTGCAGCGCGCGGGAACGGCCGCGGAAGTGGCTGAAGCGGTTCTGTGGTTGTTGAGCGCGGCCTCGAGCTACACCACCGGCGCGGTGCTCGATGTCACCGGGGGTCGGTGAGAGCCGGGCGGCCCTTCATCGCCGCTCCACGATCACCGGCATCAGCTTGAGCCCGGTGCGCACGCGTTCGGCGGCGGCGCGGGCCTCTCCACGGTTCGGGTAGGGGCCGGCCTGCAGGCGGTAGACCGAGGCGTCGCTGAAGATCCCGAGCAACGGGGCGATCCAGGCAAGGTCGGCGGAGACCTGCTGCAAAAACGACTCGGCCCCGTCGCGCGCCCGGAACGCCCCCAGCTGCACCCAATAGCCGGGTGATGCGGTGTCGTCGCGGCGGAGAATCGGATCGGACATGCGCGGCGGCGCGGTCGCGATGCCGTCGGTCGCAGCGGGCGAGATGCGTGCGGCCTCGGACATCTCGACCGGGACGGTGCCGTCGAGCGCGACAACGCTGCCCATGGCCTCGGTCGGAACAGCGGGGGCGGCGGGCGATGCGGGGGCAGACGCGGGGGAGGGTGCGGGAGCAGGTGTGGGAACAGGTGTGGTAACCGACGCGGCTGCCGACGCAAAGCTCGGCGCGGCCGTCCCGTGCCGCCAGGCCCCGGTGCGGATGTCGTCGAAGGTGATGCGTTCGAGTTCGACCGGCGCCACACCGCGCAACAGGTCGAGCTGCGAGGCCGCGGCGTAGCTCAGGTCGACGATGCGGCCCGGATGAAAGGGACCGCGGTCGTTGACGCGCACCACCACTTCGCGTCCGTTGGCAGGGTTGCGGATGCGGGCGTAGCTCGGGATGGGCAGCGTCGGGTGCGCGGCGGTCATCGCGAACATGTCATACGGCTCGCCGCTGGAGGTGGGCAGGCCGTGGAACTTGCGCCCATACCACGAGGCCAGGCCACGCTCGCTGAACGGGGTGTCCTGCGTCATGGGGACATAGCTGCGACCGAGCACCTCGTAGGGCTTGTTGGGACCGCCATGGCGGATCGGCTCGAGCCGCGGCTCGGCGTCCGGCACCGTGCCGGGGTCGCGTGGCGGGTGCAGCGGGGGACCATCGGCGCGGCCGGCGGGGCCGCCCGCGCATCCGCCCAGCACGAGGGCCCCGACCAGCATCACGGCAGCGACCCAGGCGGGTCGATTCTGGCGCGGACAGCACGGCGCGGTGGGCATGAGGCCGCACCATACACGAGAGCGCTGGACAAGTGCCGCCGGGGAAGCCGATGGCCGCCCCTGAGGCACGCGCGTCAGGTCCGGGGACGCTGCATCCGAAACGCCTGCGCCGGCGAGATTTCGAAATAGTCGCCCAAGCCGCCACCTCGCAAGATCGGTTGCGCGCCTGCCGTGTCGTAGACCCCCTCTTTCAGCAAGGCCCGGTCGATGTGCACGCCGACCACCTCGCCCAGCGTGAGCCAGTTGTCGAACGCGCGGCCATCCGCTGCGTGCAACTGGATCACCTGGGTCACCCGGCATTCGAACGACACCGGACTTTGCGCCACGCGCGGCGCAGCGACGCGCCTGGACGGTGCCGGAGTGAGGCCGGCGAGTTCGAACTCGTCGACCTCGGAGGGCACCATCGCACTGCTCGTGTTCATCGCTTCGGCGAGCGGGCGGGTCGCGAGGTTCCAGCAGAATTCGCCCGTCGCCCGCACGTTGTGGAGCGTGTCCTTGGCGCCCTCGCTGGCAAAACCGATGATGGGCGGGTTGCTGCTGAAGGCGTTGAAAAAGCTGTAGGGCGCGAGATTGCGTCCGCCCTGCAGATTCAACGACGAGATCCAGCCGATGGGTCGCGGGCCGATGATCGCCTTGAACGGGTCGTGGGCCAGCCGGTGGCCGCGGCCCGGCTCGTAGAAGTGCATGGCGTCGGTCGTGTCGTGGGGAGACGTCGTCATCGAGCCACTCTACCCAAGTTGATCCGGACGTGCTCGCGACCCGGCGTGGCAGACTGCGAGCCATGTCCCCGGCCCACTCGACGCTGCGCGTGCTCTCGCTCATCCCCCCGATGACGCAGCTCAACACGCCCTATCCCTCGACCGCCTACCTGACGGGGTTCTTGCATTCGCGGGGCATCGCGGCCACCCAGGAAGACCTCGCGCTGGGTTTGGTGCTCGAGCTGTTCTCGGTCCGCGGGCTGACCGAGGTCGGCGCTGCGATCGACGCGCTGCCCAGCGCCACCCCGCGGGTGCGGAGGTTTCGCGACGCATTCGAGCGCTACGCCCAGACCATCGAGCCGACGATCGCCTTTCTCCAGGGACAGGACCCGACGCTTTGCCACCGCATCGCGAGCCGGGCCTTCCTGCCCGAGGGGCCGCGGTTCGCGCCCCTGGACGACTATGTCGACGCCGCCGGCGGCGACCCGCTTGCCTGGGCCTTCGGCGCGCTGGGGGCGCAGGACCGGGCCCGCCACCTCGCGACCCTCTACCTCAACGACATCGCCGACGTGCTGCGCGACGCCGTCGACCCGCGTTTCGAGTTCGTCCGCTATGCCGAGTCGCTGGCCCAGAGCCAGCCGACCTTCGACCCGCTGGCCGACGCCCTGGCGGCTCCTCCGAACCTGGTCGATCGGACCCTGCGGCGACTGACGCTGGCGGCAGTAGAGCGTCATGCCCCGTCGGTGGTGTTGGTGTCGGTGCCCTTCCCGGGGTCGGTCTACGCGGCGTTTCGGATCGCGCAGGCCATCAAGTCCCACGACCCCGCGATCGTCACGGTGCTCGGAGGCGGCTATGTCAATACCGAGTTGCGCGAGCTCAAGGAGCCGCGCGTGTTCGATCATTTCGATTTCGTCACGCTCGATGCGGGCGAACGCCCGCTGTCGGCACTGCTGGAGCACCTGGAGGGGCGGCGAGGGCGCCAGCGCCTGGTGCGCAGCTTCCTGCGCGACGCCGACAGCGGCGCCGTGCGCTGGATCAACTGGGGCGAGCCCGACGTGCCATTCGCGGACGTCGGCACCCCCACCTGGGAAGGCCTGCCCCTGCAGCGCTACCTGTCCTTGCTCGACATGCTCAATCCGATGAATCGTCTCTGGTCGGACGGACGCTGGAACAAGCTGACCGTCGCCCACGGCTGCTACTGGAAGAAGTGCAGCTTTTGCGACGTGAGCCTCGACTACATCTCGCGCTATGAGGGCGCCTCGGCGCAGACACTGGTCGACCGCATCGAGGCGATCGTCGCCGAAACCGGCCAGACCGGGTTTCACTTCGTCGACGAGGCCGCACCGCCGAAGGCGCTCAAGGCGCTCGCGGCCGAACTGCAGCAGCGCCGCCTCGCCATCTCCTGGTGGGGCAACATCCGCTTCGAGAAATCGTTCACCGCCGAGCTCTGCCTGCAGTTGGCCGACAGCGGCTGCATCGCGATCTCGGGCGGTCTCGAAGTGGCGTCGGACCGCTTGCTCGAGTTGATGAAAAAAGGCGTCTCGATCGACCAGGTGGCGCGCGTGACCAAGAATTTCGCCGACGCCGGCATCCTGGTCCACGCCTACCTCATGTACGGCTTTCCCACCCAGACCGCCCAGGACACGGTCGACGCCCTCGAATACGTCCGCCAGCTGTTCGAAGCCGGCTGCATCCAGTCCGGGTTCTTCCACCGGTTCGCTTGCACCGTCCACTCGCCGGTGGGACAGGATCCTGCCGCCTATGGCGTGACGTTGCTCCCGCTGCCTCCGGTGTCGTTCGCGCAAAACGATGTCGGCTTCGTCGATCCGACCGGCACCGACCACGACGCTCTGGGGGTCGGACTCAAGAAAGCGCTCTACAACTACATGCACGGCATTGGCCTCGAGCACGACGTGCGGCGCTGGTTCGATGTTCAGGTACCGAAGACACGGGTCGCGCGGCGGCGCATCGCCCAGGCGCTCGACCGGTCGCCAAGCCATGGCAAGATCCGGGCATGAGCCAAGACTTCGGGATGGAATCTCACGGTCGCCACGTGCATGGCACGTGGCGGGCCGTCTCGCGCTACCTGGTGACGATCGCTGCGGGGGACGAGCCGGTGGCCCGCTTGTTCGACGCCGAGCGTCGACCGGTCGCCGAGTTCGATGCCGCCACGGAAGAAGTCTCGGTCATGCTGCGCGGCCTCACGCCGGCTCGAACCGCAGGCAGCGTCGAATGGGACGCGGCGCTCGGTGGCCACAGCGAACGCGAGCGGGCAGACGCTCAGGTCTACACGCTCGACCTCTAGAAAAGCGCTGGACATCGCAGCGCGACCTTCAGTGGATTTTTCTCGGTCGCGAGGTCAGTCGAGGCGGGCCATGTCGTGCACCTCGCGCTCGTGCGTCACGGGGCCATCGAGTCCGATCGTCTCCCAGCCATTGTCGTAGTCGACGACGATGAAGCGGCGCTCCGGGACGTGTCCATGCTCGGATGGGAAAAGGGCGAACACCTGGTCTCCCCGGTGCAGGGCACGCACCACGTCCCCGACCGGGGCGACGCGCTCCGGGCCGGCCCAATCGTTGGCTTGCGTGTCCACCTCACCCCAGTAGACCCGGGTGACGCGTCCATCCTCGTCGAGGCCGACTTTCGACACCGCAAACACCGTCATGGGATCGCCTCCTGAAGTCCGCTGGGTCGAGGTGCTCAGTCCTTCGGCTTCACGGCGTTGTCGACTTTTTCGCCGCCGCGGTCGATGGCTTGGCCGGTCTTGCGCACCCCTTGCGCCACCGCATGACCCGCCTTTTCCGCGCCGTTCTTGATGGCACTGCCCGCCCGGTGGGCGCCACGCTTGATGGCGTTTTCGGTGCGCGCAGCAGGTCCCGGGTTGGGGTTGCGATAGTCCTCGTAGGCGGCGTCCATGCGTTCACGCCGCGCTTGGTCGGAGGACGCGTCGTCGGCGAGCGCGGCCGTCGCGGACACACCCAGGAAAACGGCAATCAAGCCGCAGTGCAAGTTCTTCATGTTTTTTCCCCCAGTGATCGATCGAAGGGGGAAAGACTATGCTTGGCAGTAGCCGAAGCGCCAGCGGCTGAGGTCGCGCGCAGGTGTCGGTCGCGTCCTACGGTGCCAGGCCAGTCCACCCGGGGTGGCACGAAGGCCGCGGCGGGGCGCCCTTCGCAACGCCGAGCAACGGAGACCACGTGGAGACAGGAAGCCAACCATCGATCGCGGGACTCGGGCCCGCCGCACACCCATGAGCGCGCTCGTGCCGCGCGCCGGCCTCGTCTACTCGACCGATGCAGGCCGCATGTGCCCGGGCTGCCGCCGGCCGATCGCCGCCTGCGATTGCGCGCGACCCCGCGCGCCGACCGGCGACTCGACCGTGCGCGTGTCGCGCGAAACCAAGGGACGAGCCGGAAAAGGGGTGACCCTGGTGCGCGGTCTCGCGCTCGACGAGGCCGGCCTTGCCGCTCTCGCCCGGCGGCTCAAGGCCGCGTGCGGAACAGGCGGGACCGTCAAGGACGGTGTCGTCGAGATCCAGGGAGACCATCGCGAACGGGTCGCCGCCTGGCTGCGCCAGGAAGGCCATGCAGTGAAGCTTGCCGGTTGATCGGGGAAGGCCGCCGCTGATCGGGGTGAACCGGCTGCTAGGCGGCTGCACGGCGAGGGCCACCGACGGGATAGGTCCGTGCCAGCCACAGAAAGAGGGCACAGCCCACCAGCAGGGCGCTCGCCGCGACCTCGAGCGAAAGGCGAAACCCGGCCGCGGGGTCGGGACGGGCGCGCAAGAGCAGCGCCACCAGCGGCGGCCCCGCGATTTGACCGATGCCGTAGAGGGCGGTCAGCAGGCCCATGTAGTTGGCGGCGCGTTCCGGGCGCAGGCGTCTCACTTCCTGCATGGCGAGGAAGGTGATCACGGTGAATGGCAGGCCGAGCATCAGGCTGCCGAACGCGAAGCCCGCCAGGGACGGACTGGCCACGCCGACCCCGATGCCGGCTGCCTGGAGCGCATAGCTGCCGGCCAGCAGCAGGCGCAGGTCACCGTGTATCCGCAGCCGCGTCGACAGCAGCGCGCCCACGACCACGCCCATGCCGAAGAGTGGCCAGAACATGTCGAGCCAGGGCGACGCAGGCAGTGCCGCGCGGGCGATGACCGGCAGGAAGGTCGCGGTGACGATGTACCCGAGGCCGGCCTTGCCGCTCTCGCCCGGCGGCTCAAG
>JALYHO010000243.1 GCA_030776545.1 Pseudomonadota bacterium
TTCTGCCACCACGCCTGCCGCCGCGCCCGCCGCGCCCGCCGCGACGCGCGAGGGCGACGAAAACGTCAACTGGGGCTGGCCCTCCACCGGTGCGGTGATCGCGCCGTTCGACGAAGGCAAGGTCAAGGGCCTGTCGATCGGCGGCAAAGCCGGCGACCCCGTGCTCGCTGCGGCAGACGGCCGCGTGGTGTACGCCGGATCGGGCCTGCGGGGTTATGGCAACCTGATCATCCTCAAGCACAACAACACCTACCTCACGGCGTACGCGCACAACCAGGTCTTGCTCGTCAAGGAAGACCAAACCGTTCGGCGCGGCCAAAAGATCGCCGAAATGGGATCGACCGATTCAGACACGGTCAAGCTCCATTTCGAAATCCGCAAACAGGGCAAGCCGGTGGACCCGGCCAGGCTCCTGCCACCGCGCTAGTCGCGGCGGGCTCGGAAGGCAAGCATGACAGCCAAGCGCCCACCGCCAGATGGCCATGCGACGGGCGCGGCACCCCACCACGTCGTGCTGCCGGGCAACCCCGTCGACTCCGTCGCGCCGGGTCCGGTGCCGACACCTGAGTTCGAGTCGAGCGGGGAGCCTGTGGTCGAGCTCGCCCTCGACCTCGACGCATCGGCCGCGGACGAATCCGGCGGGTTGCCGGTCAGGGCGGGCAGAACCGAGTTCGCCGCCGGCGACGGCGACCCTGGCAACACCTTGCAGAGCTACCTGCGCGAGATCCGCCGAGCCCCGTTGCTCACGCCGCAGGAGGAATACGCCACGGCGGTGCGGGCGCGCGCAGGCGACTTCGCTGCGCGCCAGGCGATGATCGAGCACAACCTGCGTCTGGTCGTGAGCATCGCGAAAAATTACCTCGGCCGAGGGATGCCGATGACCGACCTGATCGAGGAGGGCAACCTCGGATTGATGCACTCGATCGAAAAATTCGAGCCCGAACGGGGCTTTCGCTTCTCTACCTACGCCTCGTGGTGGGTGCGCCAAAGCATCGAACGCGCCATCATGCATCAGGCCCGGCTGGTGCGCTTGCCGGTGCACGTGGTGCGCGAACTGAACCAGGTCTTGAAGGCGCGACGTACGCTCGAGGCGGCCTCGGCAACCGCCGGCCGCAGCGAACGGACGGTGCGCGTCGAGGACATCGCGGCCCTGCTCGGGCGCCCGGCCAAGGAAGTCGACGCGTTGCTGAAATTCGCCGAGCAACCCACCTCGCTCGACGCGCCGATGGAACGCAACGCGGCCGAAGGCGGCGGCGACTCGGTGCTCGACGGCGTCGCCGACGACGGTGCCACCGATCCCATGAGCCTGACCCTCGGCAACGAGGTCGACCTGCTGCTGCACCATGGGCTGGACGAGCTCAACGACCGCGAACGCGAGGTCGTCGCCGGCCGCTACGGCCTGGGCGACCGCGAACCCGAGACGCTCGAGGTGCTGGCCGAGCGACTCGGCCTGACGCGCGAGCGCATTCGCCAGATTCAACAGGAGGCGCTGGTCAAGCTGCGGCGCCGGATGGCCCGCCAGGGCGTGAACCGAGACTCCATTTTTTGAAGCCGCTTTCCCACGCCTTGCCGACGACTGGCCCCGCGATGAAACGAACCGATTTCAGATTCACCGAACGACTGCGCGTGCGGTGGTCGGAGATCGACGCCCAGCAGATCGTCTTCAACGGTCACTACCTCACCTATTTCGACGCGGCCATCGGCGGCTACTGGCGCGCCCTGGCCATGCCCTATGCCGAGACCATGGCGAGGCTGGGCGGCGACCTCTTCATGCGCAAGGCGAGCGTCGACTACCTCGACTCGGCGCGCTATGACGACCTGCTCGACGTCGGTGTGCGTTCGGGTCGGGTCGGCAATTCGTCCATCCGTTTCGAAGGCGGGGTCTTCCGCCAGGATCACTTGCTCGCCACGTGCGAACTGATCTACGTCTTCGCCGATCCGGCGTCGCGCACGGCCCAGCGCGTACCCGACGCGCTGCGCGCCATCCTGGACGCCTACGAAGCCGGCGAGTCCATGATCGAGATGCGGGTGGGCCACTGGGACGAGCTGCAAAGCCACGCGCGTGGCCTGCGCCATGCGGTGTTCGTCACCGAACAGGGTGTGCCCGAGGAAATCGAGCAAGACCAACGCGATGCCCAAGCACTGCACGCCGTGGCGTTGAACCGCTTCGGCCAACCGCTCGCGACCGGCCGCCTGGTCGACCAGGGCGCGCGCGTCGCTCGCATCGGGCGCATGGCCTGCGTCAAGGCGATGCGCGGCAGTGGTGTCGGCCGCATGGTGTTGGCCGCCCTCATGCAAAGTGCGAAAGCCAGGGGCGACCACGAGGTGGTGTTGAGTGCTCAGACCAGTGCCATCGGCTTTTACGAACGGGCCGGTTTTCGCCAGGTCGGGGAGGTCTTCGAGGCGGCCGGCATCGCGCATGTGGACATGGCGCGCGCGCCGTGATGAGGTTGAATCCGTTCGCGCTGAGGCAGATCGAAGGGACGGTGACTGGGCACGCGAGGGGTCGACCGGCTCAGCCCGAACCGGATTGATAGGGCACGCGGGGCTTCCATAAACTCAGCGACTCACCCGGTCGTCCAGGCCGAACTCGACGAACACTTCGGTATGACGCGCCCCGATGAGCCAAGGCTCAAGCGCGCTGGCCGCGGCGGCAATCGCCGACTGCATGTCCTCGGTGACGCCGTCGGGTGCCCTCGACCGGTCGGTGGCGTAGACCTCCATCCAGGTCTGTCGCTCGTCGGTCGCCTCCGGGCGCCGCAGCAGGCGCGCTGTGAGCGTGGCGTAGCGCGTGCACAGTCGGGCCTGGAAGTCGAGCACCGCCGAGCCCGCCGCGTGTGCATCCGCGGAGCGCAACTGATAGTAAACGTAGACCTCTCGCACGTTGCCCTGGCCCGGCCCGGTCGCCTCAGGAAATCTCGCCGGCTTCGGACGGGACCGGGTAGGGCAGGGTGGCCAGGCGCAGCACCTCGCCGTCGGGTGAGCCCAGGTGCAGCCGCCCCGACCCGAGCGCTGCCAGCTTGACCTCGACCAGGGCGGCGCCATGACCTTCCCGCGCCGCGGCGTTGACGACCATCCCGGCCGGCTGCTCAGGATCGGAATCGTGGAACACGTCCTGACCCGCCACGGCGAGCGCGCCGCATTCGAACAGGAACATGCGCCGCTTGATGGTTCCGCGATACTGGCTGCGGGCGACGACCTCCTGCCCGGGGTAGCACCCTTTGCGGAAGTCGACCCCCCCGATCAGTTCATAGTTGAGCATCTGTGGAACGAACCGATCGACGGTCGCCGCTTCGATCAGCGGCAGACCCGAGCGAACCTCGAGCCAGCGCCAGTCCTCGAGCGGTAGCGCGGCATCGGGGGCCCGGGCTGCCGGCGCTGCCACGAACGCGCGAGGGATGTCGTCGACATCGGGCAGACGCAGCACCTGGGTGCCGTCCCGGTCGAGCGCCTCCCCGGGGGCCAGTTCACCGAAGGCCGCGCTTGCCGCTTCGCCGGTCGAGCCATACAGCGCCAGCTCGGCACTCGCATCCACCAGCTTGCACTTTGAACGCAAGATAAACATGCCCAGGCGCTTGAGCGTGGCCGGCAACACGCTCGAGGCGCAGGCCAGCAGCAACGCGTCGGGCGCTGTCTTCCAGATCACGAAGCTGGCCTGGAGACGCCCCTTGGCCGAGCAAAAGCCCGCCAGACGCCATTGACCGGGCGCCAGGGTGGCGACGTCGTTGGTCAGTTGGCCCTGCAGGAAAGCGACCGCGTCCGGGCCCTCGGCGCGGATGAGGCCCCAATGCGTGAGGCGGGCCGTCGCGCCGCCTGCTGCGCTGAGTCGAGTGGGCGTGTCCATGACCCCATTATCATCACCGGCCATGATTCGCGCGCTGTCGTCGTTCCTACGCCGTGGCGTGGCGTGCGCTCGCGTGCACCGCCGCGCCCCCCCGGTCCCATGAGGATCTGGCGCGTCTTCGTCCTGCTCGTGCTCGTGCTCGTGCTGGTGGGTGCCGGGACCGCGGCGTGGTGGCTGCGCCAGCCCCTCGAACTTGCGTCGGACCCGGTGGAGCTGTCGATCGAACTCGGCACGTCGCCACGCGATATCGCCCAACAATGGGTGCATGCCGGCGTGCGCGCCTCGCCCCAGTGGCTCTACGAATGGTTCCGTTGGTCGGGGCAGTCGCGCAGGATCCGCGCCGGCAGCTACGAAATCGGCCCCGGCACGACGCCGATCGGCCTGCTCAATAAGATGGTCAGGGGCGACGAGACACTCGCCGTGGTGCGCCTGATCGAAGGCTGGACCTTCCGCCAGTTCCGGGCCGAATTGCGCAAGGCAGACGCCCTGCAACCCACCACCGCGACGATGTCCGACGCCGAAATCATGGCCGCCCTCGGCGCTCCCGGGGTCGACCCGGAAGGGCGACTTTTTCCCGACACCTACGCCTACAGCAAAGGCTCGACCGATCTCGCCGTGCTCAAGCGCGCCTACCGGGCGATGCAGGTGCGGCTCGCGGCGGCCTGGGCCGAGCGCGCGCCCGACACCCCGCTGCGCAGCCCCGACGAGGCGCTGATCCTGGCCTCCATCGTCGAAAAAGAGACCGGCGACGGCGCCGACCGGGGCAAGGTTGCCGGCGTGTTCGTGAACCGGCTGCGCCTGGGCATGCCGCTGCAAACCGACCCGACGGTCATCTATGGCCTCGGGCCGACCTACGACGGCGCCCTCCACAAGCGGGACCTCCTCGCCGACACACCCTACAACACCTACACCCGGCCCGGCCTGCCGCCCACGCCGATCGCCATGCCCGGCAAGGCGGCTTTGCTCGCGAGCGTCCACCCGGGCTCGACCAAGGCGCTCTACTTCGTGTCCCGCGGCGATGGCAGCAGCGAATTCAGCGACACGCTGGCCGAGCACAATCGGGCCGTGAACCAGTACCAGCGCAAGAAATGAATCGGGCCCGTTTCATCACCTTCGAAGGCATCGACGGTGCCGGCAAGTCGACCCATCTCGACGCCGTCGCCAGTCATCTGCAGGCGGCCGGGGCGAACGTGGTGAGCACCCGAGAGCCCGGCGGCACGCCGCTGGCCGAGCGGGTGCGCGACATCTTCCTCTGCGAATCGGCTGACAGCCTGACCGAAGCGCTGCTGGCGTTCGCGGCCCGGCGCGACCACATCCGCCGCGTCATCGCGCCGGCGCTGGCCGCGGGCCAGGTGGTTCTCTGCGACCGTTTCACCGACGCGACCTTTGCGTACCAAGGGGGGGGTGGCGGCGCCGACCTCGACTTGCTCGGACACCTCGAGCAGGCGGTCCAGGAAGGCTTGCAACCCGACCTCACCATCTGGTTCGACCTGCCGCCGGCGGTCGCGGCCGAACGGCGCCGCCAGGTCCGCGAGGCCGACCGCTTCGAGGCGCGCGAACTGGCCTTCTTCGAGCGCGTGCGGGCTGCCTATGCGCTGCGTCTGGCGGGTGCGCCCGAAAGGTACGCGCGGATCGACGCGGCGCTGTCACGCGAGGCCGTCCGGGCGCAAATCGATGCCGTACTCAGGGCGCGCGGATGGTAGGGACCGACGCCGAACTGCCCTTGCCCTGGCTCGCCCCGTTGCTGGAGCGAACCCTGGCCACTCGGCATGCCCATGCACTGCTCTTGCAGGGGCCGCAAGGGGTCGGTCAGTTCGACTTCGCCACCACGCTGGCACAGGCCTGGTTGTGCGAGGCCGCCCCGGCGGCGCGACGGCCCTGCGGGCGGTGTCCGAGTTGCCACCTGGTCCAGGCGCGCGCCCATCCCGACCTGCTGGTGCTCTTGCCCGAAGCCTTGCAGGAAACGCTCGGCTGGGCCGGCGCCCACACCGAAAGCGACCGCGCCAGCAAGGCCAAACCGAGCAAGCTCATCCTGGTCGATGCGGTGCGCACCGCGATCGCCTTCGCCCAGTCCACGTCGGCACGCGGGCGCTCGAAGGTCGCGGTGCTGCACCCCGCCGAGCACATGAACGCGGTCGCCGCCAATACGCTCTTGAAGACGCTCGAGGAGCCACCCGGCGGGACGCGATTTTTGTTGTGCTGTGCGGCACCCGATGCGTTGCTGCCGACGATCCGCAGTCGATGCCAGGTGGTGCCCATGGCGCTCCCGCCCGAGGCCCAGGCCGTGGCCTGGCTGGAGGGTCACGGCGTGGCCGATGCCGCCGTGCTTCTCGCCGGAGCGGGCGGCCAGCCCCAAGAGGCACTCGACTGGTCGCAGCAGGGCGTCGATGCGGCGTCGTGGCGGCGCTTTCCGGCGCTGGTGGCCGCCGGGGCGGCGGCCGGGTTCGAGAAGTGGCCCTTGGGACGCCTGGTCGACGCCCTGCAAAAGCTCTGCCACGACGCCGCCTGCCTGGCCAGTGGGGCAGCGCCGCGGTACTTTCCCGCCGCTGCGCTGCCGCCGCCCGCCCGGCTGCCCGCGCTCCTGGCGTGGCGCGCCGAACTCGATCGGGTGGCGCGCCACGCGGAGCATCCCTGGAGCCTGGGGCTCATGGTCGAGGCGCTCGTCGAGCAGGGCCGCCAGGCCTTGTCGACGGGATCTGCCGCCAAGGGTCCGCGCGCGCGCGCCGATTCGCTACACTCGCGCTCATGAGCGACACGCCGCAACGCACTGTCCCGTCCGGCCTGGGCCCGCCGGTGAGCCCGAATTCGAACGCACGTCCGAGCGTCATCCAGTTGGTGTTTCGAGAAAAGGGTGCGCTTTACGCGGCCTACATGCCGGTCTTCAGCGATGGGGGTCTGTTCGTTCCGACCACTCGCGAATACAAACTCGGAGACGACATCTACCTGTTGCTGTCGCTTCCCGACGACCCGCAGCGCTACCCGGTGGCCGGCAAGGTCGGTTGGGTCACCCCGGCGAACGCGTCGGGCGGGCGGACTCAGGGCGTCGGGGTTCGGTTTCCCAACGACGAGAAGACCCGCGGTCTGAAGATCAAGATCGAAGAGATTCTGGGTACGTCCATCTCCTCCGCCAAGCCGACCCAGACGATTTGAAATGGCCGCGACGCCGCCGGGCGATGCAGGCAGCGCATGTACGTAGATTCCCACTGTCACCTCTCCTTCCCCGACCTGGCGGACCGCCTGCCTGACATCCGTGCGGCGATGGCCGAGGCGCAAGTCGACCGGGCGTTGTGCATCTGCACCACCCTCGAAGAATTCGACCAGGTCCACGCGCTGGCCACGGCACACGACAACTTCTGGTGCAGCGTCGGCGTGCATCCGGACAACGAAGGCGTCCGCGAGCCGTCCGTGTCCGACCTGCTGACGCTGGCAGCGCGCCCCCGCGTGGTCGCCATCGGTGAGACCGGGCTCGACTATTTCCGCCTCGAGGGGCGCAACGTGGCGGACATGGCGTGGCAGCGCGATCGATTCCGGGTCCACATTCGCGCCGCGCAGGCATGTACGTTGCCGCTGGTGGTTCACACGCGCAGTGCCTCGGACGACACCTTGGCGATCCTGCGCGAAGAGGGCGCTCCATCGGGGGTCTTCCACTGCTTCACCGAGACCGCTTCGGTGGCCCGGGCGGCGCTCGACCTGGGCTTTTACATCTCGTTTTCAGGCATCCTGACCTTCAAGAACGCGCAAGCGCTGCGGGATGTGGCGGCTTTCGTCCCCCTGGACCGTTGCCTGATCGAAACCGACAGCCCCTACCTCGCGCCGGTGCCGCATCGGGGGAAGACCAACCAACCCGCCTACGTGCCCTGGGTGGCGCGGCAGATCGCGGCCATCAAGGGGGTTTCGGACGAGACCGTGGCGCGGGAAACGACCGCCAACTTCGAGCGCCTGTTCAACATCGAGCCACTTCCACCGCGCCTTCAATCATGAAGTTTCACTTTAAATTCGTTGCGTACATTGTTGTTTTAGCTAGTATTTCTTTCGCGAGAGCTGGTTCTTACGATGACTTCTTCATCGCCGTGAGGAACGACAACGCCAGCAATGTGCGAGACCTGTTGCAACGGGGTTTCGATCCGAATTCGCGTGACCCCAAAGGCCAGACCGGGTTGAACGTCGCGATGATCGAACATTCGCCCAAGGTCGCCAAGTTGCTCCTCGAGCAACCTGGCATCGATGTCAACGCCCTCAACGCGGCCGGCGAGTCGGCGCTGATGCTGGCAGCGCTGAAAGGCGACATGGCGGGCGCGCAGCTTCTGCTCGACAAGGGTGCCAAGGTGAATCAGCCCGGTTGGTCGCCGTTGCACTACGCCGCGACGGGCCCGGAGCCGCGCCTGGTTCGTCTCCTCCTCGACAAGGGGGCCGAGCTCGACGCGTCGTCGCCCAACGGCACCACGCCGCTGATGATGGCGGCCCAATACGGCAGCGAGGAAAGCGTCAAGCTTTTGCTCGCCCACGGGGCCGATCCGAATCGCCGCAACCAAAAAGAGTTGCGCGCGGTCGATTTCGCGAAACTCTCAGGCCGCGAACCCCTCGTGAAACTGCTGGAGGCAACGGGCCACTGACACGCCGTGCGCGGCGTGCGCCCGCGACCACCCGACATCCTGACCGGGCGGACCCGACCCCGCGTGTCGGAAGTTCCCAGACAGGGTATTTGGCGGCCCGCCCACTGGGGCCGACAAAGGCTGGCCCCTACAGTCATCGCATCCGAACCACCCCCCGAGGATTGCGATGACCACCTTGCAGACCGAAGCGAACCCGTTTGCCTTGATGATGGAACCCGAGGCCATCTTCGCCGCGGTGGCCGCGTCGGAGCGCTTGGCCCGGCTCCAGAGCCGGATCTGCCGGCCGCTGGACAAGCCGCTGATTTCCAAGTCGGAAGCGGATGAGCGCGATGCCCTCGACGACGTGGACCTGTCGACCTTCGGCACCGAGCTCTGACATTTTGCAGGCCGGCGCCGTCGGTTGACCGCGGCGGTGCAAGGGTTGGCCCAGGCCCTAAAATACGGTATAAATTGTTTACGTAGCCGACCAGGCTGCCGAGTGGTCATCAGTCACAACCTGCCCGTCAAGGAGTCGATCATGCTTGCTCGCCAAGTTCCTTCCTCCGACATGCTTCATTCGGTGGGCGCGTTGATGGACACCTCGTTCATACGCGCTGCGGTCGCCGATGCCGAAGAGGTTTCCCGGTCGCGCCCTGCAGGGTCCGAGCAAGTGGCGTTTCGCTTTGCGACGTGGTTGCGGGTCGCACTGGCGCGCCTTGCGGCCACCGCACCGAAGCGGGCAGGCCGCTTGTCCTGATGTCCTGACAATGGATCGACGCGTCGACTGATCGGCGTTTGCGGTCGGTCCGAATCGATCGCGCCAGGGGAGGCCATGCTGAAGGGAAGCTGCCACTGCGGCGCGGTCACCGTCGAACTGCCGTACGCCCCGGAGACGGCCACCGATTGCAATTGCTCCATCTGCAGACGCCTCGGGGCCATCTGGGCGTACTACGAATTCGGTACCGTGCGGATCGCCGGTCATCCCGAGAAAACCCAGGACTACATCCAAGGCGACCGCACCCTGACGACCGTGCGCTGCGCGACATGCGGCTGCACGACGCATTGGGAGCCGCTCCCCCCCGTGCCCGGGACGCGCCACGGAGTGAACCTTCGAAATTTCGACCCTGAGGTCCTGGCGTCCGTACGCGTCCGGCGGCTCGACGGCGCTGACACGTGGGAATTCCTGGAGTGAGGCAAGAGGCGGGTGTCGCCCCATCCGCCGCCGACGCCGCGCTAGAACCGTTGGGGATCACCGGCCCGCGTCTGGGAGTTCTTGAAACTCGCGTGGACCTCGTCGAGTTCGACGATGGTCGCGTCCACCGCGACCATGTCTTTCTCGGGCGCCGACAGGAGGTCTTCCAGGCGCTTGCGCAGCGCGAAATATTTCGCCTTGAGCTCGGCGGGCTCGGCGTCTGCGGGAGCGTCGTACTTCGACAGGTCCATGCTCGCTTCTCCGATCATTCCTGCATGTCGCCATGAGGCGTGCGGGTCACGTTTGGGTGTCGTCGACTGCGAATGTTCCCGCTTTTCGCACGGTGACGCCACCCTCTGTGTTCCATTCGTGGCCGCTCGCTCCCCGAACTTAGCGCAAATTCAGCGCGTTGGTCAGGTCGCCCATCGGCGCGGCCCCGGCGGCTTGTAGCGCGGCGTCGCGTTGGCTCAGCCCGGCCAGCGTCGGCAAGCCGTGGCGGCGCGTGATCAGGCGAAGAATGGAGCCGGTGTCGTAGGGCGTGTGGTCGACGGTGCCCTTTTTGGCCAACGGCGACACGATGATGGCCGGGATGCGTGTTCCCGGGCCGAGCTTGTCGCCCGTGGGTGGGGCGACATGGTCCCAGGCTCCGCCGAACTCATCGTAGGTGATCACGATGACCATGTTCTTGTATTGCGGGCTGGCCTGCAACTGGGTGACGAGGTCGGCGATGTGCGCGTCGCCATCGGTCGCATTGGCGTAGCCGGGATGCTGGTTGTAGACCCCTTCCGGCTTGAAGAAGGCCACCGGGGGCAGGGTACCGGCCGCGGCATCGGCGACCAGATCGGCATAGTCCTTGAGGTGCGCGGCCCGCTCTGCCGCATGCGCCACCGGGTCCATGTTGGCGTAGTAGTTGAAGGGCTGGTGGTGCGGTTGGAAGTCGACGTTGGCCGTGGTGGCGACGCCGCTCGAGTTGCCCGCGTAGATCACGCTGCGCGGCGACGTGGGGGCCTGCATGCCGTCGCTCAGGGCCGCGTTCCAGGCGCCGCCATACCATTTCCAGTCGACTCCCTTGGCGGTCAGGAGGTCCCCGATGTTGGTCTGGGACTGCGGCGGCAGGGTCGTGGCTTTCGCGGGGTTGGCATAGAGGGCGTCGCTGCCCGCCACGTCGGCCGGGGGGTTGCCGCTGGGCTGGTAGGGCGCCTGCATGGTGTTGACGGCGTAGAACTGGTTGTCGCCGAAGTAGTTGGCGGGCGTGATGTTGCCGCTCAGCGTGAATTTGGGGGGCCCGTCCATCGCCGAGGCGGGCGAGGTCGGGGCCAGCGTCAGGCGAGCGGTGGGCTGGCCGCTGGCGTCCTTGTCGACCACGGCGATCGTCGGATGGGCCGCGGCGGTGTCCGCGTTCGGGTAGGTCGGTGCACAGGCACAGATCAGGTACTGATGGTTGAGAAAGGAGCCGCCGAACGCCCCTTCGAAGAAGTTGTCGGCCAAGACGTTGGCCTGCGCGAGTTTGTAGAGGGCGGACTGGCTGTAGTCGAGATGTCCCATGGTCAGGCCACCGGCGTCTTCCCAGGCGGCGAACATGTCGTTCTTGCCGCCGTTGATCGCCATCTGGTTTTCGAAAAACCGGTGATAGAGGTCGCGAGTGACGGTCGCGGTGGTGACGGTGGCGGCGGGACCGGCACTGGCGTGGAACGCCGTTTCCATCGGAAACGGGGCGTTCGGCAAGCCGGCACTCTGGGCCTGGGTGATCACGACGCTGCTGCCAGGCGCGGTCACGCCACCCCAGGTCTGCGGCAGGGTCGCGAGGACGGTCGTGCCGTCACGATCTTTTTGCGGGACATAGCCCGCGGTCGCCTTGCCGCTCGAGTCCAGCACGGTGGCCAGGCCGTCGGCGCCCGGGAAGCTGCCGAAAAGGCCATCGAAAGATCGGTTTTCGGCATAGATGACGACGATGTTCTGGACGTTCTGCTGCAAGGCCGCGGTGGTGTCCACCGAGGGTGCGTCGCTGCTTGCGCAGGCGCCGAGGAAGAGGACGGTCGCGAGCGCGACCGGCGTCAGGGTGGCGGAAAAGGGAGTGCGGCTGTCCATGATGGGTTCGGAGCGTTCTTGGGGGCGGGGGCGGTGGGTTTCGGCGGAGATCGGGGCAAAGACTGTGGCGGTGAGCTGCTCGCACAGCATCGCAGGAAAATGTGACAAGCGCATGGCCCCGACAGGGCATACAGTCCCTCCTTGCCAGGCCCGGCATACCGTTCGACGTCATCGGGCGTCATCGAACTGCCATTTGATGGCGATATCCTTCTCGGCGGGTTGCGAGCTTTCCCTGCCCTCCGCTTGCGAGCCCGTTTCTCCTTTTTCCGCTTTTGGTCTTCCGTGCTATTTTTCCTGGTCACCTGTTTGCATCGCGCGCTGGCCCGCTGCCGGCTGGTGGCGCTGCTGGCTGCCCCGCTCGGCGCTCTGGCCGCCAACGCAGCCCCGTCGCCCGCGGCCTCTGGTCCCGCCCCGTTCTACGGCACCTGGTCCGAACGCAGGCCCGACGTCGCGACCCTCACCGCGCTCGGGCGGCAGCTTTTTTTCGAACCCGCGTTGTCGGCCTCCGGCCGGATGAATTGCGCGTCCTGTCACGACCCTGCGCACGCCTGGGGACCGCCGAACCACCGGCCGACACAGTGGGGCGGCGCCGAGCGACGTGACGCCGGGGTGCGCGCGGTGCCCTCTCTCAAATATCGCCAGGCCATGCCGCCGTTCACCGAGCACTTCTTCGAGAGCGACGGCAACGACAGCGAGGACCAGGGCCCGACCGGTGGGCTGGGCTGGGACGGCCGGGCCGACTCCGCCCACGAGCAGGCGGCCGCTCCCTTGCTGTCCCCGTTCGAGATGGCCAACACCGACATCGCGTCGGTCATCGGGCGACTCCAGGCCTCCCCGAGCGCAGCGGCGATGCGCGAGGCGTTCGGCCCGCGCGTCTTCGCGGAGCCCCGGCACGCATGGAACGCTCTGGTGCTCGCGCTCGAGGTGTTTCAGCAAAACCCGGCCGATTTCTACCCCTACGACAGCAAATACGACGCCTACCTGCGACGACAGGCCCCGTTGTCCGATGCCGAATTGCGCGGCTTGGCTGCCTTCAATGACATTCGCAAGGGCAACTGCGCCCAATGCCACCCCAGCGCGGTCAAGCGCGGCGCGTTTCCCCAATTCACGGACGCCGGTCACATCGCGCTCGGCGTGCCGCGCAACACCGCCATCCCCGCCAATGGCGTGCCGGGCTGGCACGACCTGGGCCTGTGCGGACCCCTGCGCATCGACCTGCGAGATCGCGCCGAATACTGCGGCCTGTTTCGTACGCCGTCGTTGCGCAACGTGGCGCTGCGCGGCGTGTTCTTTCACAACGGGCGTTATACACGGCTGGCCGATGCCGTTCGCTTCTACTCGCTGCGCGACACCCAACCGAGCCGCATCTACCCGCGCAACGCCGACGGCACGGTCCGCAAATACGACGACCTGCCGCCCCCCTACCGGTCCAACGTCAACACCGATCCGCCCTTCGGCGCGCGCCCGGGTGGCCAGCCGGTGCTGTCCGAAGCCGACGTCGCGGACATCGTTGCCTTCCTGGGGACGCTGACGGACGGCTACAAGGCGCCGCTTCCGGCGGCCGATGCGACACGGCGGTAGCCAGCAGCCGCACGCGCGAAGACGCGGGGCCCCGTTCGGTCGAGGCGGCTCATCGGCGGTCGATATACTTCGCCCGCCGTCGCGTCCCCGCGATCCGGTCTTCCTCAGCCAACGGCTCGCACATGCCCACGCCCTTCCGCCAGCTTCTGTCTTGGGCCATTGCCGCCGCAGTCTTGCTCGCGGCGGCCGGCCCCGCACAGGCCCAACCGGTGCCCACCGTCGCCGCAGCGGCCGACCTGAAATTCGCCCTGGAAGCATTGGCCGCACGCTTCGAAAGCGAAACCGGCTCCCGGATTCGCCTGGTGTTCGGATCGTCGGGAAACTTCTACGCCCAGCTGCTTCAAGGCGCGCCCTTCCAGATGTTCATGTCGGCCGACGAGAGCTTCGTGTTCAAGCTCGCCGAGGCCGGCAAGACGGTCGACCGCGGGCGCCTGTACGCGCTCGGCCGCATCTGCCTCATGGTGCCTTCGGGGTCTGCGCTCAAAGCCGATGGCGAGTTCCGCGACCTGGCCGCTGCACTGAAAGACGGTCGCCTGCAGAAGTTCGCCATCGCCAATCCCGAGCATGCGCCTTACGGTGCGCGCGCCAAGGAGGCACTGCAGCACGCCGGCCTTTGGGAAGCGATCGAGCCGCGGCTGGTGTGGGGCGAGAACATCTCGCAGACTGCGCAGTTCGCGACCTCGGGCTCGACCCAGGGCGGGATCATCGCGCTGTCGCTGGCGATGGAGCCGTCGGTCGGCCAACTCGGCAGCTGCGCCCTGATCCCGGAAAGCTGGCATCAGCCCCTGCGACAGCGCATGGTGCTCATGAAAGACGCGCCCGAGGTGCTGCGTGAGTTCTACGACTACCTCGGCACGGAGCCGGCGCGGACCCTCTTCGCCCGCTTCGGTTTCGCCAGCCCCAAGGAATAGGTCACAGTGGACTGGCAGGCCCTGATCCTGTCGCTCCAGCTCGCGGCGTTCACTTTGGCCGTGCTCTTGCCCGCGGGCGTTTGGTTGGCGCACTGGCTGGCCCGTACCGGCTTCGCGGGCAAAGGCTGGATCGAAGCGCTGGTGGTCCTGCCGCTCGTGTTGCCGCCCACGGTGCTCGGCTACTACCTGCTGGTGTCCTTGGGTGGTGCCTCGCCGCTGGGCCGCTGGCTCGGGCACGCGTGGGGGGTACGACTCACGTTCCACTTTTCCGGCCTGGTGGTGGCATCGGTCATCTTCAACGTGCCGTTTCTGGTTCAACCGGTGCAGCGCGCCTTCGAGTCCATTCCGCGGCAGCTCGTCGAAGCGGCCGCGGTCAGCGGGCTGGGAGGCTGGCAGACCTTCTGGCGCATCGAGCTGCCCCTGGCCTGGCCCGGGGTGGTCTCGGCGATGGTCCTCACCTTCGTCCACACCTTGGGCGAATTCGGCGCCGTGTTGATGATCGGAGGCAGCATCCCGGGCGAGACCAAAACGGTCGCGATCGCGATCTACGACCGCATGCAGGCGTTCGATCTCGCGGGTGCGAACCGCATGGCGCTGCTGCTGCTGATGCTTGCGCTGGGGGCGGTGGGCGCGTCGTTCTTCGCCTCGGCACGCTTGGCCCTGCGCCGATGAACGCCGCCGAAAGCGGGGTGGGGGCGGTGGCGCTGCAAGTCGAGGTGGCGCAGAACCTGCCGATGCCGCTGGCGGGAAGCTTCGTTTGCGGGTCGCACGAACTGCTCGCCTTGGTCGGGCCGTCCGGGGCCGGCAAGACATCGATGATCCGGGTGCTGGCCGGTTTGATGCGACCCGGGCGTGGCCGTGTGGTGGTCGCAGGGGAGGTCTGGTGCGATACCACCGCAGGCGTCTACTTGCCGCCGCAGCGGCGTCATGTCGGCCTGGTGTTTCAGGACTACGCCTTGATGCCGCATCTCGATGCATCGCGCAATGTCGAGTTGTCGCTCTCCCACCTGCCGCGCGGTGAGCGCCGGCTGCAGGCGCAACGCTGGCTCGACCACGTCGGCCTGACCACCGAGCAACAGTCGCGGCGGCCGGCGCAGCTCTCGGGTGGCCAGCAGCAGCGCGTCGCGGTGGCTCGGGCCCTGGCCCGCGAGCCGCGCCTGCTCCTGCTCGACGAGCCATTTTCCGCCGTCGACCAGATGAATCGACAGGGGCTCTACCGCTTGCTCGCCGACTTGCGTCGCGAGCTGGCGATCCCCATCGTGCTGGTGACGCACGATTTGACCGAGGCCCGGCTGCTCGCCGACCGGCTGGTGGTGATGGACGCGGGCGAGGTGCTGCAACAGGGGACGCCCGAGAGCATCCATCGCGCGCCACGCAATGGCCGGGTCGCCGACCTGGTCGGGATACACAACCGGTTCCATGGCCAGTGGGTCGGCGCGGAGGGACAAGCCGCCGGCTGGGGGCTGTTGCGTTGGACGCCGCCCGGGGCGGGCGCCGGCGGTGAGTTCGACCACGCCAGCGCGCCGGTCCTGCGCGTGCGCGACAAGGGCCGGCTGCCGCCCGGTCAGGCCGTGAGTTGGGTGATCCCGGGCGATGGGATCGCGATGCTCGACCACCCGAGTGGTCACCCCGGCGAATTTTGCGCCCGGGTGGTGGAAGCACGCCATCTCGGCGAAATCACCCTCGCCACCCTGGCCTTGTCCGACGTCGCCGGCGCCCACTTGTTGCTCACCGTGTCGGGACCCCAGCGCCGGCGCATCACCGTCGGTGCCGGCCTGACGGTCCGCATCGATCTCGACATGGTGCACGTCATGCCGTTGCGGGTGCGCTGATCCCTCCGGAGGTGGCCCGCTCGTGCATGGCGTGGAGACCCTGATAGCCCAGGACGAGTCCGATCGCGATGATCAAGACACTCGAGACGTAGGGGGCGCGGCGTGCGAGTGTCCCGAAGCCGGCAAAGCGCCTCGAGGCGTGCTTCACGCCGAGCGCCGCGACGACGCCGGCCGCCACCATCGTGATCGCCAGACCGATGCTGAAGCACAGCACGAGCGAGGCGCCGAGCGTGACCCGTTTGAGCTGCAGGCAGAGCAACAGCACGGTGATCGCGGCGGGGCAGGGGACCAACCCTCCGGTCAGGCCGAAACCGATGATCTGGGCCGTGGTGACATGGCGGCTCGAAAAACGCCGTCGGATGTCGTTGGCGTGCGCGCGTCCGTGGGCGTCCTGAAACCCCGGATCCGACACCTTCAGGCCGTGGTCGCCATGGCCGTGGTCGTGCGCGTGATCGACGAACTCGAGGTCGAAATGGTGGGTGTGGCCGCCGTGCGCGATCGAGAGCCTGGCCGTGAATTCGTGGGGCTCGGGAATCGCGTCGACCGACTCGAGCACGTGGTCCTTGAGGGCCAGGACGAAGCCCTGGCGCGTGCCGTCCGGACGTTCGGTTTCAAGGGCGACGCGGTGCGCTTGCGGCGGTCCGGCCGGCCCCTCGAACCGGACCCGAAAACGCGATGGGGCGCCGTCGTCGACGATGTCCAGGTTCGCGATGCCATGTCCGGTATCGATGCGGTGACCGGCTTCGCTTTCCCGGTGGTGATCTCCATGATCGTGGCCGGTTTCGACCCGCTCCCGGCGCTGCTCGCGGCGCGTACGCCAGATCATCCAGAGCGCGATCAGGATGATCAGCACCGCCGAGGCCACCTGGAAATAGGGTTCGGCGGCCTCGGCGTCCCCGTTGCGACCGAGATAGAGGCCTCCCATGGCGACCGCCCAGACGACCGCCGTGTGCGAAAACGTCGCGGCAAGCCCGAGCAGAACGGCTTGACCGACCGTTCCTCGGACAGCGACGATGAATGCCGCCATCATCGTCTTCGAATGTCCGGGCTCGAGCCCGTGCAAGGCACCGAGCAGGACGGCGGAGGGAACGAAGACCCAGGCGTTGCCCGATTGAATGAGGTGTCGGAAACTTTCCAAGTGCCGTTCCTACAAGTAGCGGGTGATCGCCTTGAAGTCATCGATCGGCGCGCGAGCCGCCTTCGTGGTCGGACCGACCGCGGCGTCGAGGCAGTGATCGATGTGATCGTGGATGAGGGCTTTCTTGGCCTGGTGCACGGCTTTCTCGACCGCGTGGAGCTGCTGCGCCAGGTCCAGGCATGGACTGCCGGATTCGACCATCTCGATGACCTTCGACAAATGGCCGCTCGCCCGGCGCAGCCGCTTGACGATGGCAGGATGGGACTCGTGGGGCGGATGAGCGTCATGCATGTCGTATCCTATCCTCCCTGAGAGGATAGCCTCGTGCCATCCGGCCCGCCGCCCGTGAGGAACCCGCATGAAACCCGACCCGATTGACCGAAGCGCGTGGGCACCCCTGGGGCCACGGACATGAGCGCGGCCGTGCCACAGGTCGAACTCACCCCCGGCGGGTTGTCGTTGTCGCGCCTGGTTGCGGGCGTCTGGCGCATGGCGGAATGGCGCCAGGACCTGCGCGCCCGGGTGCGCTGGATCGAGGCGGTGGTGGAACTCGGCATCACGAGCTTCGACCATGCCGACATCTACGGCGACCATGCCGTCGAAACGCTGTTCGGCGACGCGCTGGCCGCAACGCCCGGGCTGCGCGACCGCATCCAGTTGGTCAGCAAATGCGGGATCAAGCTCGTCTCGGCAGCGCGGCCGACGCATGCAATCAAGTCCTACGACAGTTCAGGTGCCCACGTGGTCGCGTCGGTCGATGCGTCGTTGCGCGCCTTGCGTACCGATCGGATCGACCTGCTGCTGCTGCACCGGCCCGATTTTCTGATGGACCCCGACGCGCTCGCCTCGGCCTTCGATGCCTTGCGGGCAGCCGGCAAGGTGCGGGCCTTCGGCGTGTCGAACCACGCCCCGGCGTCGTTGGCGATGTTGCACCGGCGCCATGCCCTGGCGACGAACCAGATCGAATTCTCACCGATGCAACTGCAGGCGCTGACCGACGGCACGCTCGACCAGTGCACCGATCTCGGCATGCGGCCGATGATATGGTCGCCGCTGGGCGGTGGACGGCTGTTCTCCGCACAGGACCCGCAGACCCGGCGCGTGCGCACCGAGTTGGAGACCCTGGGCCGGCGCGATGGGGTGAGCGCGGCGGCGGTGGCCTTCGCCTGGATCCTGCGGCACCCGTCCGGACCGCTTCCCATCACGGGATCGGGCCGGATCGAAGCGCTGCGCGATGCGGTATCGGCCCTCGACGTTCGCTTGTCGGCCGAGGACTGGTACCGCGTGTGGCAAGCGAGCACGGGGCGGGAGGTGCCCTGACGTCGCGCCGCCCCTAGGGCGCGCCGGCCATCACCAGCAATCGGAACGTGCCTGGCTTCATCACCCGGCGGCCGCTCGACGCACTCGCGGCGGCGGTGGGCGTCTCGAAGTCGGCCGTGACCAGATAGACCTCGTGAGTGTTCGGATTGAGCGCCATGGTCCGCGCCCCCGCTTGCGTGAGCGCTGTCTGGGCCACCCGGAACCGATCGCCCCCCTCCGACTGGATGACGGTGAGCGTGCCGTCGCCCTGGGAACTGAACACTTGATGCGTCGAGGCGTCGAAGGCGGTGGCGTCCACGCCCGCGCCGATCGGCAGGGTGGTCATCACCGCCCCGCTGTCGGCGTTCACGACGGCCAACACCTGGTTGTGGCAGCCGACGAAGAGCCGGTGAGCGGCGGTGTCCATGGCCAGACCCGACGGCTCGTCGCACCCTTTCAGCGGCCAGACCGCTGTCACTTTGGCGGTGGCCGTGTCGATCGCGACGAGCTCGTGGGAGTCTTCGATATCGACGAAGAGCCGCCCCCGTCCATCGCTGACCGCCGCCTCCGGCTTGCCGTGCAGGGCGATGGTGGCGATCAGCCGGTCGGTGGTCGCGTCGATGACGCTGGCGTTGGCGCTGCGGCCGTTGAATGCGAAGACCCGCCGCGCCACCGCGTCGTAGGCGATGAAGTCGGGGTTCTCGCCCTTGGGCGTGCTCACCTTGGCCGTCACTTGCAAGGTCTTCAGGTCGAACACGCTGACACTATTGTCGCGTCCGTTGCTGGTGTAGCCCTTGCCCAGGTCATCGGCGAGCGCGACACCGTGCACGCCCGGGGTGTCGGCGATCTCTCCCACCACCCGGCCGGTCTCCGGATCGACCACCTGCACGCGTGTGGCGCGGGCGATGAAGAGGTGCTTGGAGGAGGGGTCGAAAGTCAGGTAGTCCCAGCCGCCATCCCCGGCAATGGTGTGGGTCGTCTTGAGGAGGTAGTCGCCCGTCGCTGCCCGGCAGTCGGGGGGCGCGACGAGTACCGCCGCGCAGGTCACGGCAACGGCGATGGACGCTGCGACTGTCATGCGAGTTTCCTGGGTGTGGTGAGACATCAGGCCGACTGTAGCGCCACGGGGGCTGGCGCCGAACCGCCGCGAGACGTCCAGGGCTCAAGTTGAATGATGAAGCGTCGAAAAGCCCTCGGTCACTGCTCGCGTTTCGCGTCCGACGTTCCAAACATCCTCCTCACGCTCAATATGTTCAAAAATCTCAGCTTTCGCCGCAAGATCGGTTTGCTCATGGTCGGCACGGTCCTCGGGTTGGCCATCCTGACGTGCGTGTCCATTCTGCAAACACGCACCGACATCGTCGAAGGCCGAAAGACCGCCTTGCGGGTTGCGGTGCAGTCGGTCTCCAATATCGTCGCCGGGTATCAGGCCGCGGCCGCCGCTGGCACGATGCCGGTCGAGGAGGCCAAGAAGGCCGCCGCCGATGCACTTCGCCTGGCACGCTATGGCGCCGAAAACAAGGACTATTTTTTCATCCTGACCACTGACGGGGTCGGCGTGATGCACCCCCACATCAAGACCTGGGACGAGCATCAGCAACTGGTCGGCACGAAAAACACCCAGGGCGTGGATACGGTCAAGCTCATGATCGACACCCTGGCCGAGGCCAAGGTGGGCACGACCTACGTCGCTTCGTCGGTCGCCCGGCCCGGTGACACCGACCCGAAGGCGGTGCTCTATCCCAAGCTTCAGTATCTGGTGACAGTGCCCGGCTGGAATTGGGTCGTGGGTTCGGGCCTCTACATGGATGGCGTCGAGGCCCAGGTGCGCTCGGCCACGTTTCAACAACTCGGCATCTGCCTGGTCGTGCTGCTCGTGATCGGTGGCGGGGGCGTCCTGGTCACCCGCAGCGTATTGGGTCAGTTGGGCGGCGAGCCCACCACCGCGATCGCGATCATGGCCGAAGTGACCGCGGGCAATCTTGCCGTGCAGGTGCCGGCTGCCCCGCCGGGAAGTCTGCTCGACGGCTTGTTGGCGATGGTGAATTCGGTGCGAAACACCGTGATTCAGGTGCGCAACTCCACCGACAGCATCCGCACCGCGAGCAATGAAATCGCGACCGGGAACCAGGACCTGTCGGTGCGCACCGAGCAGACCGCTTCCAACCTGCAGCAAGCGGCGTCGTCGATGGAACAACTGACCGGGACCGTCAAGGACAGCGCCGGCTCGGCGCGCCACGCCCATCAGCTCGCGTCCTCGGCGGCAGAAGCCGCCGCGCGCGGCGGCATCGTCGTCAATCAGGTCGTCACGACGATGGAGGACATCAACTCGTCGTCGAAGAAGATCTCGGACATCATCGGCGTGATCGACAGCATCGCGTTCCAGACCAACATCCTGGCCCTCAACGCCGCCGTGGAGGCCGCGCGGGCCGGCGAGCAAGGCCGAGGCTTCGCCGTCGTCGCCAGCGAGGTCAGAAGCCTCGCGGGCCGTTCGGCGGGGGCCGCAAAAGAAATCAAAGGCCTGATCGGCGCCTCGGTCGACAAGGTCGAGCAAGGCTCCAAGTTGGTCGCCGACGCCGGCGTGACGATGAACGAAATCGTCAATTCGGTCAAGCGCGTCTCAGACATCATCGGCGAGATCAGCGCTTCCTCGATCGAACAAAGCGATGGAATCGGGCAGATCAATGGGTCGGTCGCGCAACTGGACCAAATGACTCAGCAAAACGCGGCACTCGTCGAAGAGTCCGCGGCCGCCGCCGAATCGTTGCAGGCGCAGACCGCGACGCTCGCGGAAGTCGTCTCGACATTTCAACTCTGAAATCGCAGCGGCCTGTCCGAAGCGGCCTCGCCGTGGGGCATCGACGCGGGCCTCTAGTCGACCGCGCGTCCGGTTTGCCCGGTCAAGTACCCGCGCACTCGCGCCGCGGAATTGCCCACGGTGGCGACCGCGTTCCTCAACTCGCTTTCGCTGCACCCCAGGGACCGGCGCCAGTCGGCGACCTCGGGCGCGAGCGTCAAGTCGATGAATTGCGACCGGTCCTTCGTCAGGTCGACGCTGTAGACGACCAGGGTGGCGTCGTCCGGATCGGCCTCGCGGCTGAGGTGCAAGTGGGTGGCGAAGTCACGCATTTTGGAATTGTGGGCCGCGTCGCTGGAGTGCATGCGGACGATCCCCCGAGCTTTCGCGACCGCTATCAGACGGGTCATCAGGTGCGAGGCCAGGCCCTTTTTTTGCCATTCCTCGGCGACCGTCAACGCGAACTCGCAGTCGTGGCCAGCGGCGTCCGCGCTGAAGCGACCGACACCCACGGCACGTTCGCGCTTGCCCTCGGCGACCACCGCGACGAATGCCACGTCAGTGGCGGGATCGAGCACGGTGAGTTGATCGAGCAAGGCCGGGCTCGGCGTGAGCAGGGTCTCGAAAAATCGAAAGCGCCGGGACTCGGGCGAGAGGGCCTCGATGAAGCGGCGCTCGAGTTCTGCGTCCTCGCGTTGCACCGGTCGAATCAGGACGCGGTCTCCGCCCCTGAGCACGACCTCCTCATGCGAATCCGGCCTGCGCTCGGCAGGAAGCGGGTCGCTGCGGAAAGTCGGAATGCCCGGAATGGCCTCGTTCATGGGTTGCCTCAATCTGGAACATGCAGGATGCCCGGCCGCTCGTCGGCCGCCGGGCTCGCCCAGCCTAGCGAGAACGGGGCGCGGCGGTCTGTGCGCTCGCCCACACAGCGCGCGACGGCCTGAACGCGGGGCCGTTCGCCGGCGCGGTGCGCACCGGATACAGTGCGACGATGGCATATGAACTTCACTACTGGCCGACGATCCAGGGTCGCGGCGAATTCGTTCGGCTGGCGCTCGAGGCGGCCGGCGCGCCGTACGTCGACATCGCGCGCGGTTCGGACGAGGCGGGGCAGGGGGTGGCGGCGATGCTGGCCTGCATGCATGACGAGAAGCACGCGCAACCGCCCTTTGCGCCGCCTTTCTTGCGCGATGGTGCCGTGTGGGTGGGACAGACCGCCGCGATTCTTCAGTACCTGGCCCCGTCATTGAAGCTGGTGGCCCGCAGCGAGACGGCGCGCATCTGGACCCGGCAAATCCAGCTCACCATCGCCGACATGGTGACGGAAGCCCACGACACGCATCACCCGGTCGGCGCAGGGTTGTTTTACGAGGCGCAAAAGCCCGAAGCGCTGCGACGCGCGGAAGAATTTTGCAGCGCCCGTGTGCCCAAGTTCCTGCTCTGGTTCGAAACCATCCTGTCGCGCAACCCTGCGGGTTCGCGGTACCTCGTGGGCGGCAAGCTCAGCTATGCCGACTTGTCGCTGTTCCAACTGGTCGAGGGACTGACCTATGCGTTCCCACGAGCGACCGGACGGCAGCTCGCCAAGACGCCGTGTGTCGTCGACCTGCATGCGCGGGTCGCCGCGGTGCCGAAGGTCGCCGCTTATCTGCGAAGTCCACGTCGTATTCCGTTCAATGAAGAGGGAATATTTCGGCGGTACCCGGAGCTCGACATCGGCCAGGACGCGCCCGCCGGGTGACCGGCGCGCGCGAAAGGCCCTGGCTCCGACAGCGCACGCCGGCCGGCTCTTACAGGCCTGTGGACGCAAGCGCAGGAAGATCGTGCTCCCTGACCTTGAGAGGAGTGCGACATGACACCAAGCCGTGCAAGCGTTGACCATCCGAATGCGGATCCCATCACCGGCGAGCCCGGTGCGCATCCGGTGGGGACGGGGATCGGTGCCGCCGCGGGCGGGATGGCCGCGGGTGCTGCCGTCGGGACCGTCGCAGGGCCGGTCGGCACGCTCATCGGCGCCGCCGTCGGCGCCGTGGTCGGAGGACTGGCCGGCAAAGGGGTTGCAGAAGCCATCGATCCGACGGTCGAGGAGGCGTATTGGCGCGACAACTACGCCAAGCAACCTTACGTGAACTCCGGATCGACCTTCGACGACTACGGACCTGCCTACGGCTATGGGTTGAACGCGTCCGGTCTCCACCCGGCCAAGCATTTCGATGACGTCGAAACCGAACTGGCCGATGGGTGGGTGCAAGCGCGGGGCAGGTCCTCGCTCGACTGGGAGCGGGCTCGCTACGCGACGCGCGACGCCTGGGACCGGGCCCGCCGCACCGAGACGTGAAGCGATGGAACCGATGCCGCCCATGAAGCCGATGGAGCCCATGCGACCCATGGCGCCGATGGCGCCGATGGAGCGCTGGTGGCCCGAGGGTTTCGGAGAGCCCGACAGCGCCGGCAGCCAGAACGACACGCGCTATGCGTACTTCGGCTCATCGCACAGGCTCGTCGTGAGCCGGGGCGGCGCCGTGACGATCTACGACACGCGGCAGCACCGAATCACGGGTTTCGGGCAGCAGCAGGGCGGGGCCGCCGACATGGCGTTCCAGACGCCGCAAGGTCGGGTCGATCTCCAGTCGCTGCGCGTCGTCGGCTGAGGGCGCGGGGCCCGCAGCCGATCGCGCTCAAAGTTGCGAGCCGAACAGGCCGACCACCTGCTCGCTCGCCTTTTCGCTCCACGGGCGGCTCTGCCACTGCGCCAGGGAGTAGCGGTTCGAGCGTTTGAGATCGGCCTCGAATACGAGGCTCTGCTGCTTTGCGAATTCGGCATCGAGCACGTTGAGCGTGGCCTCGTCGTTGAGCTGCATGGAGCGATTGTCGAAGTTGGTCGAACCGACCGAGACGAGCAGCTCGTCGATGATCATGACCTTGCAGTGGAACATGGTGGGTTCGAATTCGAAGAGTTGCGCGCCGGCGGCCAGCAGGTCGCCCCACTGTGCCTTGGACGCGAGCCGCACGGTTTCCGAATCGATGTGCGCGCCCGGAACGATGATGCGCACCCGCACCCCCCGCTTGAGCGCCGCCATCAGTGCCTGGCGGGACAGCTCGTCCGGGACGAAGTAGGCCGCGGACAGGTCGATCGACCGGGTCGCCGCCGTCAACGCCAGCAGGTACATCAATTCCATGCTCGCACTGCCGCTGGTCGGCGAGCTGCTGAACATCTGCGCCGGCGAGTGGCCGGCCGGAGCGAGCACGGGAAAGTACGCCGGCCCGTGCAGGGCGATGCCCGACACCTTGACCCAGTTGTCGAGGAATACAGCCTGCATCTGGCTCACGACAGGGCCTTCGACCTGGAAGTGGCTGTCGCGCCAATGGTCCGGGTCCTGGGCATGGCCGGTCCATTCGGGCGCGATGCCGACCCCCCCGGTGAAGCCGTGGCGGCCGTCGACGACCAGAACCTTGCGGTGGGTCCGATTGTTCAGCCTGCCGATGTCATACCAGGTCGGTGCGTGGTAGCGATAGACCTGGACCCCCGACTGCTTCATTTCCTCGACGAGCCGAGGGTCCATTTTTTCGCTTCCGATCCAGTCGAGAAGCACGTGCACCGGCACCCCGTGGCGGGCCCGCTCGGCCAGCGCGTCGGCGAACTGCTGACCGATCGGCCCCGACCAGTAGATGTAGCTCTCGAAGTCGATGCTCTGCTGCGCCGAGCGTATCGCCTCGAGCATCGGGGGGAAGATCTCATCGCCGTTGGAGAGCCCGGTGACCCGGTTTCCGTCCACGAGGGGGGGTCCGAGCATCGCGCCCAACTCGAGCGCGAATTGCGGGTCGCTCACGCCATACATGCGGGCCAGACGATGCGCGATTTTCCGTTCCCCGGTCATGAAATTCACGGCGACGAAGACCAGCGCCAAGGTCGATGCCACCGAGATGAGCACGGCCCACACGAGCGACCGACGCGCAACGGAGAACTTCATGGTTTTGCCTTTCGACTCGGGGCCACGCCGAGCGCCTTCATCGCGGCGCGCAGCGACTGCTTGGCTTTCCAGTAGTCCGCCCAAGGATCGGTTTGCTGGAACGACAGGTATTCGCGCGCGGTGGCGATCGTCCACTGCGCTCCGCCCGTAAGGGAGGCGAGTTGCTCCCAGGAAACCGGCATCGAGACCCCGAGCCCCGGGCGAGACCGGGCGCTGAACGCGGCGGCGGTGGTCTGGGCATGTCCGTTCCTCAGGTAGTCGATGAAAATCTTTCCGACCCGATTGCCTCCGCCGGCCACCGCGACGAATCGGCTCGGGATGGTCTTTGCCATGTGCCTGACGGCCGCTTGGGAGAAGTTCTTGACGGTGTCGTAGTCGAGCCGGGGGGCGAGCGGGACGACGACGTGCAGCCCCTTGCCGCCGCTCGTCTTGAGCCAGGCCGTCAGGCCGAGCTCGGTCAGCAGGGTGCGCATGAGCAGGGCCGCCTCCTGGATGTTGGGCCAGGTGACCCCGGTTCCCGGATCGAGGTCGAAAATCACCCGGTCTGGCTTGTCGATGTGGGACGCCAGCGAATTCCAGGTGTGGAACTCAACCACGTTCATCTGTGCCGCGGAAATCAACGCGTCGGCGCTGTCGACGCTCAGCAGCGCCTCGTGCCCCGGCCAGAGGCCCGCGTCGAGCTGGGTCAGGCCGGGGAGCTTGGTCTCGTCGTGCTTTTGAAAGAACTGTTTGCCCGCCACGCCGTCCGGCGCCCGGACGAGCGAGGCAGGGCGGCCCTTCAAATGGGGCAGCATTCGGTCCGCGACGGACTCGTAGTAGCGCACCAGGTCCACCTTCTTGAGCCCGGTCGAGGGGTCGATGACGCGCTCGGGGTGGGTGACCTTCACGCTGACCCGACGCGGGGCCGACGGTGAGGCCGCGGCCGGGTCGGAGCCGGTGGCCCGCTCGCGCGTGATGGCCCGGCCGGGTTTGTCGATGCGGACCCCCTTGAATACCGGATGCCTCACCTTGCCGTCGGGGGTCCATTCGCCGAACGCGACCTCCACGACCATCGTCGGCCGGACCCAGTGCTCGCTCCCCGACACGCGTTTCGACCAGCGACCCGGGGTCAGCGTGGCGCGGTCGACCGCCGGCGTGTCGACTTCGAGTTTCGACAAGGCCTGGTGCAGCTCTCGGCCGGTCGCCGAGTTCCACCCGGTGCCCACCGAACCTCCCGAACGGAGTTTGCCCTCGTCGTCGTGATAGCCGAGGAGCATTCCCCCGACTTCCCCGGCAGCGCCCGTTCGGTCGGTGTAGCCGATGACGAGGAATTCCTGCCGTTGCCCGCATTTGAGCTTCAACCAGGTGTCCGTGCGCGCCGAGACGTAGGGAGAGTCCGCGCGTTTCACGATGACGCCTTCCATGCCGAGCTGGCAGGCCGCGGCCAGCATCTGCAGGGGGGGGACATCGAACGCCTGGCTGAACCGAACGGTCGTGTCGGTGCCGGCCGCGAGCACCTCCTGGAGCCGCGCCCGGCGCGCCACCAGGGGTGCCTGCCGAAGGTCCTTGCCGGCGTGGAAGGGGAGGTCGAAGACAAAGTACTGGACGTCCTTCGTCTTGGCGTTGTCGATGCTGTTTTGGAGCGCGTTGAAGTCCGGGACGCCGCGCGCGTTCATCACGACGATCTCCCCGTCCAACCACCCCGACCCGATGTCCAGCGCCGCAACGGCCGCCGCGAGATTCTTAAGCCGGTCGGTCCAGTCGTGGCCATTGCGGGTGAAGAGCTGGACCCGGTCGCCCTCGACGCGCGCGAGCACCCGGTAGCCGTCGAACTTGTTTTCCACGACCCAGGGCAAGCCGGGCGCGGCCGCCGTCGCGAGGGTCGCGAGCTGCGGCGACAAGCGTGCGGGCAACGGCGCGTTCTTGGCGAATGCCAAAGCATCCGCTGCGCCGGCCGGCGCGGCCTGTGGCACCACGGTGACACGCTCGGGTTCACGGTGTTCCACCAGGCCCAAGGGCTTGGCGACAACGCTGTCGGGGAGGGCCGTGATGACGTCGTACTCGGCATTCGGCCGGGCCCAGGCG
>JALYHO010000244.1 GCA_030776545.1 Pseudomonadota bacterium
GTGCTGGCTTCGACAGGCCTCGGCGACCGCCGCGGCATCGGCATGCGCGACCGGGTATTGATGCACCACGGCCACCGGCGCCTGCTCGCAACGCCCCACGCACGGCGCCGCGATGACCCGGACCGCCGCGCCGAGCAGGGCGGGCAAGCGCTCCAGCAATTCGCCAGCGCCGGCCATCTCGCACGACAAGCCGTCGCAGACTCGAACCGTCAGCGCCGCGGCCGCGTCACCCTCGGCCAGGACGTCGAAGTGATGGTAGAAGCTCGCGACCTCGAAGATTTCGGCCATGGGGACGTTGGTGACCCGTGCCAGCGCGACCAGGTGGCGCTCGTGCAGGCCGAGGTAGCGGTCCTGCAACAAATGCAGGTGCTCGATCAGGCGGTCGCGCGGCCACCCCTCGGGCGGCGCCGCGCCGAGCAGTTCGCGCACCTCGACGAGCGCCGCGTCGTCGGGCTGGCGGCCCTTCAAGCGGCTCTTGCGCTTGATGCGCTGGCGCAAGTCCTCGGCGCTGACCCGAGCGACCACAGGGGAGTCGGTCGGTGCGTTCATGTCGTCAGGAGAAAAACTTGGCCACGCTCAGGAGCGTCTTGTAGACACCCCATCCGAGCGGCACGACCACCGCGGCCCAGGCCAGCCACACCGCCCAGACCGGTGTGGCGCCACCGAGCGGCCCCGCGCCGGTGACCGCGGCCGCCTCTGCCCGCTCGTGGGCGAGGCGCTTTTCTTCGGCCAGTTCGGCATCGGTCATGAACCATTTGGCGGCGACGGGGCGTATCAGCAGGTTGCACAGCAGTCCGATCGCCAGCATGCCGACGAGGATGTACATGGTCTGGTTGTAGACCTGCTCACGCGCCATGCCAAGGCCGAGTTGGTATTCACGCATGGAGTTGACCACGATCGGCCCGAGTATGCCGGCCACGGCCCAGGCGGTGAGCAGGCGCCCGTGGATGGCACCCACCATCTGCGTGCCGAAAAGGTCGGCCAGATAAGCCGGCACGGTCGCGAAGCCGCCACCGTACATGCTCAGGATGATGCAGCAAGCCCCGACGAAGAGCAGCAAGCTGCCGGCGGCGGCGCTGCCGGGAATGCTGGCGTAGAGGATGCCGCCCAGGACGAAAAAGACCACGTAGGTCATCTTGCGGCCGAGTCGATCGGACAGGCTGGCCCAGAAGAACCGGCCGCCGATGTTGAACAGGCTGAGCAGCGCCGTGAAGCCGGCCGCGACGCCGGCGATGGCGGTCAGTTGCGATTTGTCGAGTTCGCCGAAACGCTTGGGCACGCCGATGAGCTGTCCACCGAACACTTCCTGGAGCATCGGGCTGGCCATGCCGATCACGCCGATGCCGGCCGAGACGTTCATGCACAGCACCAGCCACACCAACCAGAACTGCGGAATGCCCCAGACCTTGCTGACATGCACGTGGTGGGGCGTGATCATCGAATTGCTGGCCGGCGGCGGCGGGGTCCACCCGGCGGGGTGCCAGCCGCTGGCCGGGATGCGGTAGCCGAAGGCACCGCCCATCATGAAGACGAAGTAGACCGCCGCCAGCGTGAGGAACGTCGCCATCACCCCGACATCGGTCGGGCCGGCGTAGCGTTTCATGAGCTCGGCGGCCAGCGGCGCGCCGATCATCGCGCCGCCGCCGAAGCCCATGATGGCCATGCCGGTGGCCATGCCGCGCCGGTCCGGGAACCATTTGATCAGGGTGCTGACGGGACTGATGTAGCCCAGGCCCAGGCCGATGCCGCCGATCACGCCCGAGCCCAGGATCATGAGCCAGAACTGGTGCATCGCCACGCCGACCGCCGACAGCACCATGCCGCCACACCAGCACAGCGCCGCCACCACGCCTGCCTTGCGCGGACCGGCACGCTCGAGCCAGCCGCCCCAGACCGCGGCCGACAGGCCGAGGAAGACGAAGAAGAGCGTGTACATCCAGTTGAGCGTGCTGATGCGCCAATCGCAACTGGTGACGAAGAGCTCCTGGAAAAAGCCGACGTCGGGGCCGCATTTGATCGATTCCTTGATGCCCAGCGCCTTGGACAGCGGCAGCCAGAACACCGAGAACCCGTAGGCCATGCCGATGCACAGGTGAATGGCGAGCGCCGACGGCGGCACGATCCAGCGGTTGAAACCCGCGCCGGCAATCGTGTGCGATTTATCAAGAAGGTTTGCGGCCATGTCCTCGACTCCGATCGTTGCGTTCACCCGGTGCGACCCGCCTGCGCATGGCCGAATTGCAACCAGGCGTGCGCCGGCGCATTGTGCCTTCGAATTAGGGGGGAGCCAGGATTGGCAACAAATTCAGCGAAAAAGTATGCTAGGTCGCACAAGATCGCCGCTGTAACGGTCACCATGAGACCAGCGGCGCCGGCGGCCGGCGCCTCGCGCTCACGTGTCCTTGGAGATGGCGATGGTCGGGAATTTGCCCGAAAAGTCTTTTTGGCGCGCGGCGATCCTGACCGCGACCCGGCGCGCGACCGCCTTGTAGAGGCCGGCGATCTCGCCGTCGGGGTCGTGGACCACGCTCGGACGCCCGCCGTCGGCCTGGACCCGGATCGACAGGTTCAAGGGCAAGGCGCCGAGGTAGTCCATCCCGTACTCGGCCGCCAGGCGTTTGCCGCCCTCCTCTCCGAAGATGTGTTCGACGTGACCGCACTTCTCGCACACGTGAACCGCCATGTTCTCGACGATGCCCAGGATCGGCACGCCGACTTTCTCGAACATCTTGATGCCCTTCTTGGCGTCGAGCAGCGCGATGTCCTGCGGGGTCGTGACGATCACCGCGCCGGTCAGCGGCACGCGCTGCGCCAGCGTCAGCTGGATGTCGCCGGTCCCGGGGGGCATGTCGACGATCAGGTAGTCGAGATCGCGCCAGCGGGTCTGGCGCAGCAGCTGCTCGAGCGCCTGGGTGGCCATCGGGCCGCGCCAGATCATCGGGTTGTCCTGCTCGACCAGGAAGCCGATGGACATCACCTGGACACCATAGTTTTCAAGCGGTTCCATGGTCTTGCCATCGGCGCTTTCGGGGCGCCCGGCCAGGCCCATCATCATCGGCTGGCTCGGGCCGTAGATGTCCGCATCGAGCAGGCCGACCGCGGCGCCCTCGGCAGCGAGTGCCAAGGCCAGGTTGACCGCCGTGGTGCTCTTGCCGACGCCCCCCTTGCCAGACGCCACCGCGACGATGTTCTTGATGTTGGGCAGGAGTTGCACGCCGCGCTGGGCCGCATGCGCGACGACCCGGCTGCTCAGTCGGACGCTTGCCCTTTCCACTCCCGGGACCGTGCGCGCGGCGGCCATCAGGGCGTCGCGCAGCGACTCGAACCGGCTTTGGGCGGGATAGCCGAGCTCGACCTCGAACGCGACCTCGCTCCCTTCGATGCGCAGGTTCTTCAGCTGCCGGGTCGAAACGAAATCGGTTCCCGTCTCGACATCGACGACGGTCTTGAGCGCGGCCAGCAGCGCGGCCTCCTGGATGGCGGGCATGGGTCTTTCGGTGGAGACGGAAAGCGAAGTCTAGCGGGCGGCGGCGGGCGCGTTGGCCGCCGGCCGAAAAGCGCGCAAGAATAATGGCCATGCAACGACGTACCCTCCTGCGCGCCGCTGGCGCCGTGGCCGCCACCGGCGCCACCACCCTGATGTGGCCCTCCGCCGGCGCGGCCGGCCTGGTCCCCCTCGGCCGACCCGACAAGTTCGACTATGCCTGGCTCAAGGGCCGGGCCCGAACGTTGGCAGCCGTGCCCTACGAGCCCAACACGATCAAACTGCCTGCAGCCATCGCCGGGCTCAGTTGGGATCAATACCAGGCGATCCGCTTCAAGCCTGAACACGCGCTCTGGGCCGACTCCAAGCTGCACTTCCAGATCGAGCTGTTCCACCTCGGCCTCTATTTCAAGCGGCCGGTGCACATGTACGAGGTGGCCGACGGACTCGCCCAGCAGCTCGCCTACTACCCGGCGATGTTCGACTACGGCAAGAGCGGCCTGGCGGGCACACGGCAGCCCCCCGACCTCGGCTTCGCGGGCTTTCGGTTCAAATTTCATCTCGCGCCGCAATTCGACCTCGCCGCCTTTCTCGGCGCCAGCTACTTTCGGGCCACCAGCGGCACGCGCCAGTACGGCCTGTCGGCACGCGGCCTGGCCATCGACACCGGCATGTCGCGCCCCGAGGAATTCCCCGAGTTCACGAGCTTCTGGTTCGAGCGCCCCGCCCCGAACGCCAACACGCTGGTGGTCTATGCGCTGCTCGACTCGCCCAGCGTGGCCGGCGCCTACCGTTTCGCGATCACGCCAGGCGACACCACGCTGATGGATCTCGACATCGCGCTCTACCCGCGCAAGGAGATCGAGCGGCTCGGCATCGCGCCGTGCACCAGCATGTTCCAGGCCGGCAAGAACGATCGCCGCAAGGGCAACGACTGGCGGCCGGAAATCCACGATTCCGACGGGCTGGCGATCCACAACGGCAATGGCGAGTGGCTGTGGCGCCCGCTGCGCAACCCGCGCACGACCAGCTTCAACGCGTTTGCCGACCGGACCCCGCGCGGCTTCGGCCTGCTGCAACGTGACCACGATTTCGCCGACTACCAGGACGATGGCGTGTTCTACGACCGCCGGCCGAGTCTGTGGGTCGAACCCAAGGGCGACTGGGGCGAGGGGGCGGTCGACCTGATCGAGATCCCGACCGACAACGAGACCAACGACAACATCGTCGCCTTCTGGAACCCGACCCGCAAGCCCGCGGCTGGCCAGGAACTGCTGATCGGCTACCGGCTCTACTGGGGCCGCGAGGCGCCGGTGCAGTCGCCGCTGGCGCGGGTGGTGGCGACCCGCACCGGGATCGGCGGCGTGGTCGGCAAGGACCGCACCTACTTTTCCTGGCGTTTCGCCGTCGATTTCGCAGGCGGCGATCTCGCGTTGCTGGACGGGAAGACGTCGGTCGACGCCGTGGTGTCCGCGTCGCGGGGCCGAATCGAAATCGTCTCGGCGCGCCCGCTCGGCGCGGTCAATGGAATTCGGGCGATGTTCGACGTCGTGCCCGAGCCGGGCAGCGTCGAGCCGATCTCGTTGCGCCTCTACCTGCGCGCCGATGGCCAGCCGCTGAGCGAGACCTGGCTCTACGAATACACCCCGCCCCCGTTGAACGACCGGCCCTTGAACTGAGGGCAATGGCGCCTGGGTTCGCCCTAAAATCGGCGACACCCTGCGCCGCTGGCGACTTTTCCCATGACCCGCAAGCTCTTCGTCACGACTGCCCTGCCCTACGCGAACGCGCCATTTCACATCGGCCACATGATGGAATACATCCAGGCCGACATCTGGGTGCGGGTGCAACGGATGCGGGACCACGAAGTGCATTTCGTCTGTGCCGACGACGCCCACGGCGCGCCGATCATGATCGCCGCCGACAAGGTGGGCAAGACTCCGCAGGCCTTCGTCGCCGAAATCGCCGCGGGGCGACGCCGCTACCTCGACGGCTTTCACATCAGTTTCGACAACTGGCACTCCACCGACGCGCCCGAGAACCACGAACTGGCGCAGGACATCTACCGGGCGCTGCGCAAGGAGGGCTTGATCGCGGAGCGCTCCATCGAGCAGTTCTACGACCCGGTCAAAGGCATGTTCCTGCCCGATCGCTACATCCTCGGTGAGTGCCCGCGCTGCGGCACGCCCGACCAGTACGGCGACAACTGCGAAAACTGCGGGGCGGTCTATGCGCCCACCGACCTGAAGCACCCCTACTCGGCCTTGAGCGGCGCCACGCCCGTGCTCAAGCGCAGCGACCACTACTTCTTCCAGCTGTCGTCGCAGCGTTGCATCGATTTCCTGAAGGAATGGACCGCCACGCCGGACCGTCTGCAGCCCGAAGTGTTGAACAAGATCAGGGAGTGGTTCAGCGTCGACGACGCCGGCCATCCCGGCCTCAACGACTGGGACATCAGCCGCGACGCGCCCTATTTCGGCATCGAGATCCCGGACGCGCCGGGCAAGTACTTCTACGTCTGGCTCGACGCGCCGGTGGGGTATCTGGCCTCGTTGAAGAACCACCTCACCCGGCTCGGCCGCGATTTCGACGCGTTCATGGCGGACCCCGAAGTCGAACAGATTCATTTCATCGGCAAGGACATCATCACCTTCCACACCTTGTTCTGGCCGGCGATGCTCCATTTCAGCGGTCGCAAGGTGCCCGATCACATCCGGGTCCACGGGTTCTTGCAGCTCAGCGGCGAGAAGATGAGCAAGAGCCGCGGCACCGGCCTGTCGCCCCTCAAGTACCTGGACCTGGGGATGAATCCGGAGTGGCTGCGTTACTACCTGGCAGCCAAGCTCAATGCGCGTGTCGAGGACCTCGACTTCAATCCGGACGATTTCATGGCGCGGGTCAACAGCGACCTGATCGGCAAGTACGTCAACATCGCGAGCCGCGCCGCGGGGTTCCTGAGCAAGCGCTTCGGCGGACAGCTGGCCTCCGACCTGGGCCCCGCGGGACGCGCGCTGGTCGACGCATTGCGCCAGGCGCGCCAGACGATCGAGGCGCTGTACGAGGCGCGTGAATTCGCCAAGGCGGTGCGCGAAGTGATGTTGCTGGCCGATCGCGTCAACGAATACGTCGACCAGAACAAGCCCTGGGAGTTGGCCAAGCAGGCCGAACAGGCGCAACGACTGCAAGAAGTCTGCTCGGTCTGCATCGAGGCCTTTCGACTGCTCACGCTTTATTTGAAACCCGTGCTGCCCGCGGTCTCGGCCGAGGTCGAAAGCTTTTTGCGCATCGCTCCCCTGCGGTTCGCGGACGCGGACCGGACGCTCGGCGCCGGGCACGCGATCGGCGACTACAAGCATCTCTTGCAACGCGTCGATCCGAAGATGCTCGAGGCGCTGCTCCAAGCCCCGGCGCCCGAAGCGCTTCGGCCCGGCGGCGAACCGATCGGCGCCGAGATCGGCATCGAGGATTTCGCCCGGGTCGACCTGCGCGTCGCCCGGATCGAGAACTGCGAAGCCGTCGAGGGCTCGACCAAACTGCTGCGCCTGACGCTCGATGTCGGCGAGGGCCGAACGCGCAACGTCTTCAGCGGCATCCGGTCGGCCTATGAGCCGGCCGAACTGATCGGAAAATTCACGGTCATGGTGGCCAATCTGGCGCCCCGCAAAATGAAATTCGGCGTGAGCGAAGGCATGGTGCTGGCGGCTTCGCACGCGGACGAGAAAGCCGAGCCGGGCATCTACATCCTCGAACCTTGGCCCGGAGCGGTTCCGGGCATGCGGGTGCGCTAAACGCCCGCGCGCCGATTCCTTGCCCATGCGCGCCGAGCCCGCCACGGTCGACATCGTCCACACCTATCCCGATACCGAGTGGGCGACCGGTCCCACCCGGGGTGTCGAGGCGGTGGTCGAGCACGGCGGGGTGCTGTGTCTCCCGCATCTGCCGTTCGTGCTGTCGCCGGAGGAACGCCTCTTTCTCGACCCGCGTTGGGCCGATGGAAAAGCCAAGAACGTGTCGGTCCGCTGGCCCTCGGCCGAGATGCGCGGGGCCCTCGGCGAGGCGGCGGCGCTGGCGCGTCTGCGGGCGATGATCGTGCGCTATGCCGAGTTCAGCGAGGCGCTCGCGCTGCGGCTCTTTCCCCACTACCGGGGCCACCTCAGGCGCGGCAACACCTCGTTCCGTCCGGTCGAGGTCGCGGGGCGGGCGACGAGTTGGCGCCGGGACGACGCACGGCTGCACATCGATGCCTTCCCTTCCAATCCGACCCAAGGGACGCGACTGCTGCGGGTGTTCTGCAACGTTCATCCAGGCACCCAGCCGCGGCGGTGGCGCTTGGGCGAACCCTTCGAAGCGCATGCGTCGCGCTACCTGCCGGCGCTGCGTCCGCCCCTGCCCGGCTCCGCGTGGTTGCTCGAGAAAGTCGGCATCACCAAACGACGGCGCAGCGAATACGACCACCTGATGCTGCAGCTTCACGACCGGGCCAAGGCCGATGCGCAGTTTCAATCCGGCAGCCCGCAAGCGGCCGTCGAATTCGCCCCCGGGACCACCTGGCTCGTGTTCAGCGATCAGGTGCTGCACGCCGCGATGGGCGGGCAGCACATGATGGAGCAAACCTTCTACCTCGAGGTCGACCATTTGCAGCAGCC
>JALYHO010000245.1 GCA_030776545.1 Pseudomonadota bacterium
GCGTGGGCGTGGCCGCGGGACTCACCTGCCTGGTGTTGGTCGGCATCGCGACCTGGCAGGCGCCGCGCTCGAGCCGTGCGCTGGCGGCGGCGCTGGCGTCCGGCATGGAACCGCAGGACCGGGTCGCCATGGTCGACGACTATCTCTACGACGTGCCTTTCTACGCCCGGCTCGCCCGCCCCGTCTGGCTTGTCGGTGACTGGTCCGACCCGGACATTCCGCGGCGCGACAACTGGCGCAAGGAGATCTTTGACGCCGCCCGCTTCGACCCGGCCATGGGGCGCGAAGTGCTGCGCCCGTTGACCGACATCGACCGATTGGCCTGCGGCGCCGCGCGGTCGGTCTGGTTCGTGGTCGGGACGGGTCGGGCAGCAGGCGTCGCCGCCCAGCCCGGTGCGCAGCGGCGCTACGCCGACTCCCGCCACGAACTCTGGCGGGTTCCGGGCCGCCCGGCTTGCAACTGATGCGGGTCGTGCGCTATGCCGGTGTCGGCGTGCTCGCCACCGCGGTGCACTACGTGATCCTCGTGGCCTGCGTCGAGGGCGTCGGGTGGCCGGCCTGGCTCGGCTCCGGGATCGGCGCCGCGGGCGGCGCGCAGGTCGCCTACCTGGGCAACCGCTGGTTCACCTTCGCGCATCGGGGAGCGGTGCGGTCGTCCTGGCCGCGCTTCATGCTCACGGCCGGGTTGGGGGCGGCGCTCGGCATGGCGATCGTCGGTCTCGGGGTGCGCCTGGGCCTCTACTACCTGTTGGCCCAGGGGATCGCGACGCTCGCCAGCATGGCGGCGACCTACGCGGTCAACCGGTCCTGGACGTTTCGGTAGGGCGGCGCGCCTCCCCGCCAGACCCGGCCGAGGCGCACCCCGGCCGCGGCGAGATCGGCGTCGAAGGCGACGCTGCCGAGGTAGGCGAGCTCGCGTTCGCGTGCCTCGGCGATCGCATCGGGTGGGTCGGCTTCGAGGTGTTTGCCGGGATGGCAAAAGAGCAGGCCGCCTTCTGGCGGCAAAGCCGCGAGCCAGCCGCGCATCAATGACTGGTAGTTGGGGTCGGCGAAGTCGTAGGCGCCCAGGAGCGCCGGGTTGTGGGCGATCACCCGCAGCCGCAGGTCCCGGGCGAGCCGGCGCCCCCCGGTGACTTCGATCACCCAGCGCTTGAAGTCGAACCCCGGCCCCAACAGCTGCCCGGTGTTGCGTACCGCGGGCAGCGGCTGCAGGTGTTCGACCATGTCGAGCACCGCGTCGCGCACCCCCGGCAGGTGGTGCACGTGCTGGTGCCCGTCGATGAAGGCGGGCGGCCGACCAAGTTCCTGGTTGAAGGCCGCGAGTTGCGCATGCACCTCGCTGCGAACCGCCGCCATCGGCAGCAGCCGCGCGTGGGCCTGCAGCAGCAGGCGCGGCAGTCCGGGCAAGGTCGGCCAGCGCCGCGCCAGGCGCGGACTGAGGGGGCTCCCTTCGGTCAGATTGAGGTGCATCCCCACGTCGACGCTCGGCGGAAGGTTCTCCAGCAAGGACGCTGCCGCACTCCAGTGCGGGCTGTTGGTGATGCAGCCGACGGCGCAGAGGCGCCCGGCCCGTGCCAAGCCCGCGATGCCGGCGGAGATCCCCGGCGTCAGGCCGAAATCGTCGGCGCACAGCGCGAGCGTGCGCCAGGGACGGCTCATGGCGGCGGCCCGGCGGGCGGCAGCAACGCCGGCGCGCCGGGCTGCAAGGACCCGCCTCCGTGCTCGCTTCCCACCAGGTAGACCGGGCGCTGTTTGACCTCGTCGAAAATACGGCCGACGTACTCGCCCAGGATCCCGATGGAGATCAGCTGCACGCCGCTGAAAAACATCATCCCGCACACCAGGGTGGCCCAGCCCGGCACGTCGCTGCCGTAGATGAAATAGGCAATGACGATCCAGACCCCGAAGCCGAGCGCGCCGAGCGCGATCAGCATTCCCACCGCGCTCCACAAGCGCAGCGGCGCGTTGGTGAACGCGGTGACGCCGGTGAACGCGAGCCGCGAGAGGCGGCGCAGCGAATAGCTGCTGGTGCCGGCGTGGCGTTCGGCGGGCACGTACGGAATGATGACGGTCTCGAAGCCGACCCAGGCGTAGAGGCCCTTCATGAAGCGGTTGCGTTCCGGCAAGGCCTTCAGGGCCTCGACCACGCGGCGGTCCATCAGCCGGAAGTCGCCCGCATCGACCGGGATCGGCACCGCCGAATTGTGGTTGACCAGCCGATAGAAGAGCGCGGTGCCGATGCGCTTGGGCCAACTCTCGTCGGCGCGCGACGAGCGCGCCGCGCACACCATGTCGGCACCCGCCTGCCAGGCCCGGACCATCTCGGGCACCAGCGAGGCCGGGTGCTGCAGATCGGCGTCCATCAGCAGCACCACGTCACCCTCGGCGCGGTCGAGACCGGCGGTCAGCGCCGCCTCCTTGCCGAAGTTGCGCGAGAGCCGGACGTAGCGCACCCCCGGACGCGCGATCCAGGGCCGCATCGCGGCCGGCGTGTCGTCCTGGCTGCCGTCGTCGACCACCAGGATTTCCCACCGATCGGTCATGGTGCCGAGTTGCTCGGTCAAGCCGGTCAGCAGCAGGTTCAGGTTGGCGGCCTCGTTGTAGGCCGGCACCACGCAGCTGATCGCCGGTCGCGACGGTCGGGGGGTGAAGGAGATGGGCATGCTGGAGCCAGACTCTACGTGAAGGCGGCAGCGCCGCCGAGGCCACGGGGTTGCGTCAAAGCGGCAGTTCCGAGAAGTAGCGGCCACCGTGGAAGATCAGCGGCTGCGCCCCGGCGCGCCAGGTGCAACGCTCGACTTCGCCGACGAAGATCACGTGGTCGCCCTCTTCGTAGCGGCTGCGGTTGAAGCATTCGAACACCGCGGCCGAGCCGACCAGGATCGGCGCACCGCCGGCGCCCTCTTCGAAGGCCACGCCCTGGAACCGATCGAGCGCGCCCTTGGCCGCGAAGCGCGTGGCCAGCGTGTGCTGCTCGGCCGCCAGGATGTTGACGGCATAGTGCGAGCCGGCCTCGAACGCCGGCATCGACCCGGCGTTTCGCGCCAGGCTCCACAGGACGAGAGGGGGCGACAACGAGACCGAATTGAAGGAATTGGCCGTCAGCCCGACCGGCTCGCCGCCCTCGGCCCGCGCCGTGATGATCGTCACCCCGGTCGCGAACATGCCGAGCGCGGCCCGAAAGTCGTTGGCGGAAAAGCTGGGCGCGACAGCACGGCGCGGAGTGTTCATGAGACGCATTGTCCAAGATTCACGCCCGGACCTGCGCCGGCGGCCCGGACGTGCCCGGCCCGCGCACTACACTAGATGCGGGCCGCTTCGCGCTGCGCGCGGTCGGCACTGCGCGCGCGAGGCGGCGCGGCAATTTCCCTTGGGTCTCGGATGGCTCCCTTTTGACCTCTCTCGGCCAGCGCTCGGCGGGCTCGGCGTTCAGTGCCGCGGCGCTCTACCGCCTGCTCGTGGTCACGGTGCTCGGCTTTGCTTCCGGGCTGCCGCTGGCGCTGACCGGGCAGGCGATGCAGGCCTGGTTGAGCCTGTCGGGCGTGGACATCGCGACCATCGGCTTTCTGAGCCTCGTCGGGTTGCCCTACACCTTCAAGTTCCTGTGGGCGCCGCTGATGGACCGCTTCGAACTGCCCTGGCTCGGGCGCCGTCGTGGCTGGCTGGTGCTGACCCAATTGATGCTCGCCGCGGCGCTCTGGTGGATGGCGGCGACCTCGCCCACCGGTGCCACGCGCGCGTTCGCGCTCATCGCCGTGCTGGTGGCCTTCATCTCGGCCTCCCAGGACATCGTGATCGACGCCTACCGCACCAACCTGCTGCCATCCGGCGAGCGCGGTCTCGGTTCGTCGGCGCTGGTGCTGGGCTATCGCCTCGCGATGATCCTCTCGGGGGGAGTGGCCTTCATCTGGGTCGATCCGGCGCAGGGCGGAGGCTGGACCTGGCCGGGGGTCTACCGCCTGATGGCCGGCTTGATGGCCGCCGCGGCGCTGCTCTCGGCCCTGGCGCTGCCCCGGCTGGCGGCAACCGAGACGCCGCGCAGCGTCGCGCGGCGCGACCTGCTGGGCTTTTTCGCGGTGGTGGCGGCGGTCGCTTTCGGGGTCGTGCTCAGCAACCGCTACGCCCGGCCGCTCGCCGATGTCCTGTTCGGTCCGGTCATGGCGCACCTGACGGCCTCGCACGCCCTGCAGGGCAAGTGGCTCGACCTGGTGGCCTTGCTGCTGGGCCTGGCCTTCACCGTGCCGCTGGCGGTCTGGACCGCGCGAGCGATCCGCTTCGAGACCTTGCTGGGCGGCCTGTCGAGCTACTTCGCGCAGCCCGGTGCCGCGGCCTTCCTGGCCGTGGTGGTGCTCTACAAGCTCGGCGACGCCTTTTCACTTTCGCTCGTGACGCCGTTCCTGCTGCAGGCGATGCATTTCAACATCGCCGAAGTCGGCGTGGTCAACAAGATCTTCGGCCTGTGGCTGACCATCGGCGGGGCGCTCCTCGGCGGCGCGGTCATGTTGCGCATCGGCCTGTGGCGGGCGCTCATGTATTTCGGCATCTTCCAGATGGCCGGCGTTCTCTGCTTCTGGTGGCTCGCCGCCAACGGCCGCGGCGCCTTGCCGGGCCTGACCATTCCGGCCTTCGACTGGGGCTTCGTGCGGCTGGCCCAGCCGACGCCGGTGGACGGCGGACTCCTGTTCGCGGTCGCCGGCGAGAACCTCTCCGGCGGGATGGGAACGGCGGCCTTGATCGCCTTCCAGATGAGCTTGTGCAACCAGCGCTACACGGCCACCCAGTTCGCACTGCTGAGTGCCTTCTCGTCCATCGGCCGGGTCTGGGTCGGACCCCTGGCCGGCGTGCTCGCCGAGTCGATCGGCTGGCCGGCGTTCTTCCTCGTTTCGACGGCGACGGCCTTGCCCGCCCTGGTGCTGCTGTGGTGGTTGCGCGGCGAGGTCCGGTTGCTGGAGCGCGACCCCGCCGCGCCGCCCGCCGCAGCCTGAAGGCACCCTCAGGCCAGCACTTTCAACAACCAGGCGTTCATGTCGGCGATTTCCTCCGCGCAGACCGAATGCGGCATCGGGTAGGTGTGCCACTCGACCGGATGGCCGAGCGCGATCAGCGCGTCGCGCGAGCGGGTGGCACGGCCGATGGGAATCACCGTGTCGGCACTGCCGTGCGCCTGGAAGATCGGCACGTCGGCATTGGCCGAATGCCGTTCGGCCGCGGTCAGTCCGGTTAGTGGCAAATAGCCGGACAACCCCATGAGCCCGGCGAGCCGTTCGGGGTAACGCAGGCCGGTCATGAACGTCATGGCGCACCCTTGCGAAAATCCCGCCAGGACGATGCGCGCGGCAGGCACACCCCGGGCGCGTTCGGCCGCGATCAGCGCGTCGACCAGGCGCTGCGATTCGCGCAGCCCGGCGGTGTCCTCGCGGGGCACGGCGGCGGGCCCGAATTCGGCACCGTAGATGTCGTACCAGGCACGCATCGCGTGGCCCCCGTTGACCGTGACGGGTCGGACCGGCCCATGCGGGAACACGAAACGCACCGGGCCGACCGCAGCCAGCTCGAGTTCCCTGGCGATCGGGACGAAGTCGTTGCCGTCGGCACCCAGGCCGTGCAGCACGATCACGCTGGCGACCGGGTCGGGCGCGGTGTCGATGGTGATGACGTCGAGAGACGGGGGCAGTGTCATGGGGTCTTCCTCGGCCGAAAGCTTAGCCGATTCGGCGTGCGCCCTGCCGCGTGAAAGAATCGCGCGGACGCCGTGGCTCGGCGCCACCCCACCCCCTCCACAGCGGTTGCCCGGCACCTCATGCTGAAAATCATCTCGGCCAATCTCAACGGCATCCGTTCGGCCGCCAGCAAGGGCTTCCTGGAATGGATGGTTCGCCAGGACGCGGACTTCGTCTGCGTCCAGGAACTCAAGGCCCGCGCCGACAACCTGACGCCTGCCCTCGCCACCCCCGAGGGCTATGCCGGGTACTTTCATTTCGCCCAGAAGCCCGGCTACAGCGGCGTCGGGATCTACGCCAGATCGCCGCCGCTCGCCATCGTCGAGGGGCTCGGGGTGCCCGAGGTCGACGTCGAAGGCCGGTACATCGAACTTGTCTACGAGGGCCTGTCGGTCGTTTCGGTCTACATGCCCTCGGGATCGAGCGGGCCGCATCGCCAGGCGGCGAAGTTCGAGTTCCTGGCGCATTTCTTCAAGCATTTGACCGAGATCGCCGCAAAGGGCCGCGAGGTCGTCATTTGCGGCGACTGGAACATCGCGCACCGGGAAGTCGATCTCAAGAATTGGAAGGCCAACTCGAAGAACAGCGGCTTTCTGCCCGAGGAGCGGGCCTGGCTCACGCGCGTGTTCGATGAATTGGGGTGGGTCGACGTGTATCGGCGGCTCGAACCCGATGCCACCGACGCCGGGTACACGTGGTGGAGCAATCGAGGCCAGGCCTGGGCGAAAAATGTCGGATGGCGGATCGACTATCACGTCGCGACCCGCGGCCTGGCGAGCGCCGCGATGGCCACCACGGTCCACAAGCAAAGCCGCTTCAGTGACCATGCCCCGCTGATCGTCGACTACGCGGTCTCGATTTGATCGCGGCCGGACCGTGTCGTATCCCCGGATCCGGCGTTGCGGCCTCGTTCCGAACCGTTCCCGCCCCTCTACAATTGGTGTCACCCCCCGAGGATGGGCCCCGCGGCCGCGCAGGTGCCGGGGAGGATGAGACAAGAGACGGCACAAAAACAGGACCTCCGGATGAGCATGCCTCCCATCGACGACGACGACCTCGCGCAGGATTTCGTGAAGTTCGCGGTCGAGGCCGGGGTGCTGCGTTTCGGCGAATTCACGACCAAGGCCGGCCGGCGCTCGCCCTACTTCTTCAACTCCGCCCTGTTCGACGATGGCGCCAAGCTGGCTCGCCTGGCCGAGTTCTATGCACGGCGCCTGCTCGCGTCGCGGCTCGAATTCGACATGCTGTTCGGGCCGGCTTACAAGGGCATCACGCTGGCTGCGGCGACTGCGGTGGCGCTCGCCGGGCTCGGCCGCAGCGTGCCGTTCGCGTTCAACCGCAAGGAAGCCAAGGCGCACGGCGAAGGTGGCACGCTGGTCGGGGCCGCCGTGAGGGGCCGCATCGTGATCGTCGACGATGTCATCACCGACGGGGCTTCCAAGCGCGAGTCGGTCGAACTGCTTCGACAAGCCGGCGGTTCGCCCGCGGCGGTGCTGATCGCGCTCGACCGCAAGGAACGCGGCGGCAGCGCTGACGCCCTCTCGTCCCGATCGGCCGTCGAAGACTTCGAACGCGACTACGGCCTGCCCGTGATGTCGATCGCCACCGTCGAAGATCTGCTGGCCTATCTCGGCTCGAACGCCGACCCCATGTTGCGCGAGCATTTTTCCCGGGTCGGCGCCTACCGCGACCGCTACGGCGTTTGACGGGCATGGTGCGTCGACGCTCCGTGGGTGTCGCACTCCTTGCGCTGGCGGCTGCCGGACTGGCTTGGGGTCAAGGCGGCGGCAGCCTGATCTACAGCTGCTACGACGCCGGCGGCAAGCGCATCACGCGTGATCGTCCGATACCCGAATGCATCGCCCGCGAACAGCGCGTGCTCAACCCGGACGGTTCCCTCAACCGCGTCATCCCGCCGACCATGACGGCCGAGGAGTCCGCGCTGGCCGAGGAGCGCTCGCACGCCACCGAGGTCGAGCGGGTGCGCCAGCGCGACGCCCAAAAACGCGACCAGAACCTGCTCGCCCGGTTTCCGAACGAGGCCGCCCACAACCGAGCGCGTGAGCAGGCGCTGGAGGACGTGCGCAAGTCGCTGCGGACCTCCGAGCAGCGGCTCAGCACGCTCGCCAAGGAACGCAAGCCGCTGCTTGACGAGGCCGAGTTCTACGTCGGCAAGCCACTGCCCCTCAAGCTCAAGCTGGCACTCGATGCCAACGATGCCTCGGTCGACGCGCAGCGCACGCTGATGCAGAACCAAAAGCTCGAGATCGTGCGCATCGACAAGAATTTCGACGATGAGCTGGAGCGTCTTCGCCGGCTCTGGTCCGACGCCCGGCCCGGCTCGATGGGCCCGCTC
>JALYHO010000246.1 GCA_030776545.1 Pseudomonadota bacterium
CAGGTCCGTGATGGTGGTCAGGGCGAGCGCGATCTCCGCCCGCTGAGCCGGCGTGACGTCGCCGGGGGGCGCCAGCGCCACCAGGTCCGGGATGAGGCCGCCACGTCCGGAGAGGGCCACGGCGCGGACGCCCGACAGCCACTGCGCCCCGGTCAGGGCGGTGCGCAGGGTGTCTTCGTCCGACGCCAGCCCGAACATCGCGAGAAAGTGCAGCGCGTCGGCCCATTCGGGGCTCTTTCTTGACATCTCGCGGGCCCTGAAGTGCGCCACCTCCAGGCGCAAGGTCAGGCCGGCCCGTAGCGCCGAGCGGACGACTCCTTCGGAGCGGTGGTGGAGCAGGTGCTCCAGCGCTCGCCGGCAGCCCTCCAGGTCGCGGTCGATGACCGGGGCGCAGACAGCGGCCTGCGCGACCGCGGCATCGTCGTCTTCGATCGCGCGGGTCCACTGAGACTGGCGCAGGCCGGAGCGAAACGACAGGACCCGCACGGCTGCCGCCCTCACGTTCGCGCGCTCGTGGGTCAGCAGTTCGGTCACTTGCTCCAGCACCTCGCCGTTCTGCGTCAGGCTCAAGGCCTCGACGGCCGCGGCGCGTTCTGCCGGGCAGCGCTCGACCGCGGTCACGAAGATGCGCACCGTGGGCTGCAGCCACGCGGGACCCGCGACGCAGCCCAGCACGAAGAGCGCAGCGAAGACGCGGCCCGGGTCGGGAAGATCGGGGTCGATCGCCAGATCGACCACTTGTCCCAGGGACTCGCGACCGAACGCGAGAATCACGTTGACCTGGGACAACAGTCGACGTTCGGAGGCCCACGGCAAGCTCCAGACTTCACCCGGCAAAGGCTCCCGGTAGGCGCGCAGGACGGCCACCGTATCCAGGCACTCGCGCACCGCGCGCGTCCGGAAGGTCGCGGTGCCTCGCCCCGATCTCAGTCCTTCCCAGCCGCTCGACGTCGCGTCCAGGCCGGGCGCTTCTTCGGGAGGAGGCAAGGCGAAGCGGCCGAGGTCCAGGCAACCCGGTTCGTTCAGCAATGCGAATGTGGTCATGTCCAAAGCGGCCGCGCCATCGGGCGTGCGCTCAATTCAACTTGATGAACGGTGCCAGCAGCCGCAGAAGGCGTTGGCTGCGCGTCACGAAGCTGGTGCAGACGATCTCGATATCGCCTTGGGATCCGAGCTTGATCCGGGCGTGCCCATTGCGGAGCACCAGATCTCCCTGGGTCTCGATGACCATCGACAGCGGCCGCGCTGCGAACTCGGCCGCCGATGCGACGGGAACGCCCGCATCGCCTTGCAGGCCGATACGCCCCATGACCACCCCGCCCTCGCCGCTTGCCTCGAAAAGCCACACCAGGACTTCGTCTCCCGGCTCCAGCGCGGGCGCCGGACCGCCGCCGTGCAGGACGCGACAGGCCACCACGTCGCCCAGCGGCGCCAGACGCACCTCGATCCGGCCTTCCGCGGTGATCGCGAGGACATGCCCGTGCAGCAATTGGCCGACTTTGGCCAGCAGGTGGGAGAGATCGGACAGGTTGGACATCGAAACGCCTCGTCAGCTGTTGTTGTTGATCTTCGATCCGATGAGGTCCAACTGACCCGACGCGTCGACGACGATTTTTCCGCTGCCGTTGACACTGACGTTGGAGCCTTTGATCGAGATCTCGCCACCGCTCTTGAGGATGATCTCGGCACTGCCGCACTTGAGCACCAGTTCGGTGGCCGCGTCGATCCCCGCCTTGGCGCCACTGGTGACGCTGTAGTCGTCTTTCGATTTGAAACTCATCGTCGCGCCCGCCTCGGCAGAGAACGCTGCCCCCGACTTGTGCGCCATCTTGGCAGTCGCGTCAAACGAGATGTTGGTGCCGGCCTTGATCGATTTGCTGAGCTTGACGTTCTCGGTGCTGAGGGCACCGACGCCGACGATCTTGGCGCCGGCCACTTCCTGCAGCAGGGCTGCGCCGACGGCGTGATTCATCGCACCGACGACCGACAAGATGTAGGCCGCACCGATGGTTTCGGTCTTGAGCAGCTTGACGTTGATGGTCTGGGTGGTACCGATGTCCACCGTGTCGCTACTTATCACTTTCAGGTTGCGGGTGCCACCGATCGTCGTCTCCTGGTTGACATCGATGTTATTTTTCTCGTTCGCGACGACATGCTTGGTGCGGTTGGCGCCCACCGTCAGCTTTTGATCGCTGCCCACGCCGATGGTCTGGTTCACCTTGACGGTCTGCTTGTGATTGTTGCCGACGGTCTGCGTCTGGTCGTTGCCCACGGATTCGGAGTCGTCCACGTCCACCCGGTCGGTTCGCTTGTTGTGCACCGTCGTCGTCTGGTCGTGCTCGATCGTCGACGCCATGTCGTGCTGGCCGTGGATCGTGAATTTCTCCTTGCCGGGCGTGTCGTCCATCGACATCTCGTTGTAGCCGGTCGCCTTGTGGCTTTTCGACTTGATGCCGCTGACGACCGCGCCCTCGGGCAACGCGAACGGCGGGGTTTGCTCGGCGTTGTAGACACGGCCGGTCACGATCGGTTGGTCGGGGTCGCCCTCGAGGAAATCGACCACGACCTCCTGCCCGATGCGAGGGATCGACACCGCACCCCATCCCTTGCCCGACCAGGGTTGCGACACGCGCACCCAGCACGAACTCTTTTCGTTTTTCTTGCCCAGCCGGTCCCAGTGGAACTGGATCTTCACCCGGCCGTGCTTGTCGGTGAAGATCTCCTCGCCGCTCGGCCCCACCACCACGGCGGTCTGGGGCCCCTGCACGAAGGGCTTGGGGGTAAGACGCGGCGGGCGAAACTGCTGGCTCGAGGGGATCGCCGAAAAGTCGCAGCGGAATGTCCCCGGGCTGCCGGTCGAGCCTTCGGCGTCGATGCGGGCCGTGACTTCGATCGCCGTGATCAGGTAGGTGTTGTTCTGGTCCGCTCGCGGGTGGCGCGCGAGCTCGAGCAGCCGCCCGACCTCGATGCCGTGCGCGTTCGAAGCGCCCTGCGCACGCTGCAAGCGCGACTGGTGCTCGTCGAGCCGGTCTTCGGCCCACTGCGTCCCATCGGCAGCCTGCACATAGTCGCCCTGGAAGTCGTAGACCTCGAGATCGGGCAGCGAGTACGGGTGCGATTTCTTGGCGTCGACCTTCAGTGCCGTCGACGGACGCTCGAAGTCGTAGCTGGCGAGCGCGACCTTGTCGGTCTGGACCTCGGTCGCGAAACACCACTCCGAGACGCATTCCGTGTGGGGGACGAACTCGGGCGCGTCCTCGTAGTAAGGCAGCGATTCGCAACCCGGCGCGGCGTCGTGCGCACTTTGCGAGTCGACCAGGACGACCTTGCTCGTGTTCTCGCCATGCACGACGTACCAGTAGATGCCCTCGTGCTCGAGCAGCCGCGCGATGAAGTTGTAGTCGCTCTCACGGTACTGCACGCAGTAGACCCACTTGCGGTAGCTTCTGAACAGCTTGAATTCGAAGTTGGCGTTGGCGTGGTCCTCGAACACCTTCTTGACGATGTCGGGGACGCTCTGGTCCTGGAAAATGCGGCAGTCCGCCGTCCGGGTCAGGAACCACAGCCACGGCCGCACACTGGCCTGGTAGCCGAAATACCGCCCGCGGTGCGCACCGATGCCAAAGCGCGTCACGACCCCGTGGAAGTGGCGCGTCTTGTCGTCGCCGAGCGCAACGCTCACGGTCATCGGCTTGCCCAGGACCTCCTCGGGCTTGAGATCCGATCGTTCGCTGACCAATCCGAGCTGCATCTCGCCCAACGTGCTCAAACCGGCCGAAGCCGTCATCGATTCGAACATCAGGTCCTTCGCGGACAGAGGCGACTTGAGCGTGATGGGGACCGACATGGGGGCTCGCGTTGGATACGTTCACGCCAGCAGCGTGGGGTCCGCTAAGGTAAGGATCGGCGCCGTGCCGGTAAAGCGACCAAAGTCACGGCAGCGACCCCGGGAGCCCGCGGTACGCGGCGAATTTCTCCCATCGCCCGGCGATGCGGACCCAGGCGGCGCGGATCATTCGAACCGATAGGAAAAGTCGCCGTTGTCGACGCCGAGCGCGATCGATCGAAGCGCCTGCCCGGACGCCAAGCGGGTCAGGTATTCCAGGGACACTCGCGGCAGCACGGTGTTGGTCAGGATCGAGTCGATCACCCGACCGCCCGACTCGGCCTCGGTACAGCGCGAGACCACGAGGTCGACCACGTCGTCGCCGTAGTCGAACGGTATGCCATGGTTGAGCGCGACGCGCGAGCGGACGCGACCGAGCTGCAGCCGCACGATGTCGCCCATCATCGCGTCGGAGAGCGGGTAGTAGGGCACGACGACGAGGCGGCCGAGCAGCGCAGCCGGAAAGGTCTTGAGCAGGGGCTCGCGCAGCGCCTTGGCGATCGCTTCGGGCTCGGGCGTCCGGTCGGGGTCGCGGCACATGCGCATGATCAACTCGCTGCCGACATTGCTCGTCAGCAGGATGATCGTGTTCTTGAAGTCGATGCCGCGGCCCTCGCCGTCTTCCATCCAGCCCTTGTCGAAGACCTGGAAGAAAAGTTCGTGCACGTCCGGATGGGCCTTCTCGACCTCGTCGAGCAGCACCACGCTGTACGGACGCCGCCGCACCGCCTCGGTCAGCACGCCGCCTTCGCCGTAGCCGACATACCCGGGCGGCGCCCCCTTGAGCGTCGACACCGTGTGGGCCTCCTGGAATTCGCTCATGTTGATCGTGATGACGTTCTGCTCTCCTCCGTAGAGCGTCTCGGCCAGGGCCAACGCGGTCTCGGTCTTGCCGACGCCCGAGGTGCCGCAGAGCATGAACACGCCGACGGGCTTGCCCGGGTTGTCGAGCCGTGCCCGCGAGGTCTGCACGCGCCGCGCGATCATGTCGAGCGCGTGCTTCTGGCCGATGACGCGCTGGCTCAGCGTGTCGGCCAGGCGCAGCACCGCCTCGACCTCGTTCTTCACCATCCGCCCGACCGGCACACCGGTCCAGTCCTGCACGACGCTGGCCACGGCCTGCTCGTCGACCGTCGGCAGGATGAGGGGCGAATCCCCCTGGAGTGCCGCGAGTTGCGTGCGCCCATCGGCGAGCTCTGCGAGCAGTGCCGTGCGCTCGACCAGGCTC
>JALYHO010000247.1 GCA_030776545.1 Pseudomonadota bacterium
GACCAGCAGTGCGACCGCCAGCCAGGCGACCGGGCCGTCGGGAAGAGGCATCAAAGGGGCCGCCGCGGGGCGTCGCGGGGCGAACGGTCGAGTGCGTACGGCCGGGGACTCATGGCCCGGGACATTAGCACAGGGGCGCGGTGCCGACCGCCGCTTCAGCGCGGTGCCGGTCCCGGCCTCGCCCGGGCGCGCCGGCCAGCGACCAGCACCCCGGTGATCAGGACCAGGTACGTGGCGAAGCGCAGGGGCAGACTTGCGCCGAAGACCCGGGCGAGCCACGGTTCGGACACCACCAAATGGGCAGCGGTATAGGCCAGGACCGCGGCGCCCAGGTAGATGACGAGCGGAAAGCGATCGACCAGCCGAAGCACCATCGTGCTGCCCCAGGCCATGATCGGCACGCTGATCACGAGCCCGATCGCGACCAGTGTCATGTTGCCTTTGGCGGCGCCGGCAACGCCGAGCACATTGTCCACGCCCATCAGCGCGTCGGCGATGACGATGGTTTTCAGGGCGCCGAAGAAGCTGGTCGCGTGGGGCCTGTCGGCGTCCTCGCCGGGGTCGGGGACGAGCAGCCGATAGGCGATCCAGGCCAGCCCGACCCCGCCCGCGAGCATGAGGCCCGGGATCCGCAGGAGCCAGACGACGCCGAGCGTCATCAGCGCGCGGACAGCGACGGCTCCCACCGTCCCCCACACGATGGCCCGGGTTCGCAGCGGCGCGGGCAACCGGCGCGCGGCCAGGGCGATCACGATCGCGTTGTCGCCGGCCAGGATCAGGTCGATGACGACGATCGCGAACAGCGCCCAGAGCCAGGGGAGGGAGAGGAATTCCATGCGGTCTTTCGGTCAACGTTGCACGACGCGGTGCAGGCCGAAAGGCGGTGGAATCGACAGGTGCGCGAGGGAAGAGGACGCGCAGGCTTCGATGCCGCCGCTCCGCACAAAGGCGAAACGACATGCACCGAAGGTCTTGCCCAGCCACCGCGAGGTGGCCCGGCAAACCGGAAGCGGGTCGTGGACCCCGCTTCGTCTTGACGGCTTGCCGACACGCCTGCGTGGCAAGCGTCGGGCTACTCCCCTTCGAAGTCTCGATTATAGGGGGCCGGCGTCACCGAGCCCCGGCGCTCACAGCATGCGTGCGAGCAGCTTGCCCATCTCGGAGGGGTTGCGGGTGACGGTGAAGCCGCACGCTTCCATGACCTCGAGCTTGGCATCGGCCGTGTCGGCGCCGCCCGAGATCAGGGCGCCGGCGTGGCCCATGCGCTTGCCGGCCGGGGCGGTCACGCCTGCGATGAAGCCGACGATGGGTTTTTTCATGTGGGCCTGGCACCAGCGCGCCGCGTCGGCCTCGTCGGGACCGCCGATTTCGCCGATCATGATGACGGCGTCGGTGTCGGGGTCGTCGTTGAAGAGCTTCATCACGTCGATGTGCTTGAGCCCGTTGATCGGGTCGCCGCCGATGCCCACCGCGCTCGACTGGCCGATGCCCAGCTCGGTCAACTGCGCCACCGCTTCATACGTCAGGGTGCCGGAGCGCGACACCACGCCGACCCGGCCTTTCTTGTGGATGTGGCCCGGCATGATGCCGATCTTGATTTCGTCCGGCGTGATCAGACCGGGGCAGTTCGGGCCGAGCAGCAGGGTCTTCTTGCCGCCCGCCGCTTCCTTGGCTTTCATGCGGTTGCGCACCAGGAGCATGTCCTTGACCGGGATGCCCTCGGTGATGCAGATGGCCAGGTCGAGGTCGGCGTCGACCGCCTCCCAGATGGCCGCCGCGGCACCGGCCGGGGGAACGTAGATCACGCTGACGGTCGCGCCGGTGGCCTGGGCGGCGGCGCTGACGTTGGCGTAGATGGGGATGCCTTCGAAGTCTTCGCCTGCCTTTTTCGGGTTGACCCCGGCGACGAAGGCCGCCTTGCCGTTGGCATAGTCACGGCACATCCGGGTATGGAACTGGCCGGTCTTGCCGGTGATGCCCTGGGTGATGACCTTGGTGTCTTTGTTGATCAGTATGCTCATTTGGATTTCCTTCTGTGCAGCTGCGGCGGGGCGCTTCAGGCCCGGGGCGCGCCGAGCGCGGACATCACCGCCTGGGCCGCATCGGCCATCGATTCGGCGGTGATGATGGGCAGGCCGGAGTCCTTCAGCATCTTCTTGCCGAGTTCCTCGTTGGTGCCCTTCATGCGAACCACCAGCGGCACGTTGAGGTTGACCGCCTTGCACGCGGCCATCACGCCTTCGGCGATGGTGTCGCAGCGCATGATGCCGCCGAAGATGTTGACCAGGATCGCCTTGACCTTGGGATTGCCCAGCATGATCTTGAAGGCCTCGGTGACCTTTTCGGCGGTGGCTCCGCCGCCCACGTCGAGGAAATTGGCGGGCTCGCCGCCGAAGAGCTTGATCGTGTCCATGGTGGCCATCGCCAGGCCTGCTCCGTTGACCAGGCAACCGATATTGCCGTCGAGCTGGATGTAGGCGAGGTCGAACTTGCTGGCCTCGATTTCGGCCGGGTCTTCTTCGTCGAGGTCACGGTAGGCGACGATCTCCGGGTGCCGGAAGAGCGCGTTCGAGTCGAAGTTGAACTTCGCGTCGAGGGCCTTGATGCCGCCGTTGCCCTCGAGGATGAGCGGGTTGATCTCGGCCAGCGAACAGTCGGTGTCCATGTAGCACTGGTAGAGCTTCTTGAACACGTCGATGGCCTGCGCCTGCGACCCCGCGGGCACGCCGATGCCGTTGGCCAGTTCGGTCCCCTGCGCATCGGTCAGCCCGGTGAGCGGATCGACGAAGACCTTGAGGATTTTCTCGGGCGTGGCGTGGGCCACTTCCTCGATGTCCATGCCCCCTTCGGAGCTCGCCATCAGCGCCACCTTCTGGGTCGCCCGGTCGGTGACGGCGGCAACGTAGTATTCCTTGCGGATGTCCGCACCTTCTTCGATCAGCAGGCGGCGCACCTTCTGTCCCTCGGGGCCGGTCTGATGGGTCTTGAGCTGCATGCCGAGGATCTCGCTCGAGAGCGTCTCGACCTCGGCCATCGAGCGGGCGAGCTTCACGCCTCCGCCCTTGCCGCGGCCTCCGGCGTGGATCTGCGCCTTCACGACCCAGACCGGGCCGCCGAGTTTTTGCGCCGCCTCGCTCGCTTCGCGGACGCTGAACGCCGGGTAGCCGCGCGGCACCGGCACGCCGAACTGGCGCAAGATTTCCTTGCCTTGGTACTCGTGGATCTTCATGGTGGGTCTCTCGAAGGAAGTGATCGAAGTCGGAGCGCGCTGGCGTCAGTCAGCGCATGGGCCGGCGCGTGGCACGGCCGGGCCGAACGCAGCGTGGCGTGGACGGGGGGGCGGCAGTGGAGTCCACGCGTTCCCACGCGTGCCCGGCGCGCAACGACCTGCCCGCCGGCGCAGCGGCGGTGCTCAGGCGGGCGAAGGCTGGCTGCGGTTGGCAAGGCCATCGGGCGAAAAGTGGAACGCGTGGTTGAGGCTCGGGAAAGCGTGCCGCCGAACGACAGCCGGCAGGCGAGCATAGCCCACCAATGTAGCATGCTGCTTTGCACCATGACCCGGCACGGCGACCTGCCCCATCATGCCCCCTCGTCGAACCCGGACGCGCCCATCGTGCGCAGCAATCGCCCGATGAGTTCTGGCGAAAACCCTCTGCCCGCGAGGAAGCGGGCTTGCTTGGCACGGTCGTGGGGCGTGGCGGGCCAGTTCGGGAATTTCCGTTGTCTTACCGCTATCGCACGGTCCCATTCGCTCTCGCGCAGCGCCTGCTCGACCTCGGGGGGGAGCGTGACCTGGTGCTGCTTGAGCTCCTGTCGGATGCGCAAGTTGCCGTAACGCGCGGAACGGGCGTTGACGCGCGACTCGGCAAAGCGCTCATCGGACAGATAACGATGGGCCGCCAACCAGTCGAGTACCTGTTCCACTTCTGCCAGCGGCGCGTCGTGGTCGGGGGTGGCCGCGTGTGGCAGGAGCTTGCGCCTCAGCTCGGCACGGCTGTGCTCGCGCTGGGAGAGCCATTGCAGTGCTCGTCCCTTCAATGAGCGGCTGGCTCGTGCGGGCGAGGGGCCCGGGCCGGAGCGTGCTGACCGGGCCAAGGCGAACGCGGCGGCTACTCTTTCACGACCTTGAGCTTGGCGGGCTTGTCGCCGCCCGCCCCCGGGACTTCGGCAAGCAGGCGGATGCCGGCAGCTTCACGCACCTTGTTTTCGATTTCGAAAGCCAGGGCGGGGTTTTCGCGCAGGAATTCGCGCGCGTTGTCCTTGCCCTGGCCAATTTTTTCGCCCTGGTAGGCGTACCAGGAGCCACTCTTTTCGAGTATTTTTTGTTCGACTCCCATGTCGATCACCTCGCCTTCACGGCTGATGCCTTGGCCGTAGAGGATGTCGAACTCGGCGGTCTTGAAGGGCGGCGAGACCTTGTTCTTGACGACCTTGACTTTGGTTTCGTTGCCGATGACCTCTTCGCCCTTCTTGATCGAACCGATGCGGCGGATGTCCAGCCGCACCGACGCGTAGAACTTGAGGGCGTTGCCGCCCGTGGTGGTCTCGGGCGAGCCGAACATCACGCCGATCTTCATGCGGATCTGGTTGATGAAGATCACCATGGTGTTGGTGCGCTTGATGCTGCCCGTGAGCTTGCGCAGGGCCTGGCTCATCAGGCGGGCCTGCAGGCCGGGGAGCGAATCGCCCATCTCGCCTTCGATCTCGGCCTTCGGGGTGAGTGCGGCGACGGAGTCGACGACGACCAGGTCGACCGAGCCGGACCGCACCAGGGCGTCGACGATCTCGAGCGCCTGTTCGCCGGTGTCGGGCTGGCTGATCAGGAGGTCTTGCAAGTTGACGCCGAGCTTCTGGGCATAGCCGATGTCGAGCGCGTGCTCGGCGTCGATGAAGGCGCAGGTGCCGCCGACCCGCTGCATTTGGGCGATGACCTGCAGCGTGAGGGTGGTCTTGCCGCTGGACTCCGGCCCGTAGATCTCGACCACCCGGCCCCGCGGGAGGCCGCCGACGCCGAGCGCCATGTCGAGGCCGAGCGAGCCCGTGGAGACGACCTCGATGTCTTCGATGACCTCGCCTTCGCCCAGGCGCATGATGGTGCCCTTGCCGAACTGCTTCTCGATTTGCGCGAGGGCCGCCTGCAAGGCCTTGGCCTTCTCGGTGTTCAAGGTGGCGGCGGCCGAAGACGTTGGGGCGGTGGCGCGGGCGGTGCTGTCCAAAGGTGATCTCCTAGAGGGATTGCGCATTATCCTCGATGCTGGATGTTTGTACAGTACCCCGCTTTGTTTTTTGCACTGTTTTCTTTGGATACCGGTCCCTACAATTCGCCACGATCGGAGGCCCGCCCGGCAGCCGACCCTGGACACCCGCATGCGCATCCTGATCGCCGAAGATGACCAAGTGCTCGCCGACGGGTTGCTGCGGTCGCTGCGCAACGCGGGCTATTCCGTCGACCAGGTCGGCAACGGCAGCGAAGCCGATGCTGCGCTCAGCGCGCACGAATTCGACCTCCTGATCCTCGACCTGGGTCTGCCCCGCATGCATGGCCTGGAGGTGCTGCGCAAGCTGCGCGCCCGCGGCGCCGCCGTGCCCGTCCTGATCCTGACCGCGGCCGACAGCATCGAGCAGCGCGTCACCGGATTGGACCTGGGCGCGGACGACTACATGGCCAAGCCGTTTTCGCTCCAGGAACTCGAGGCCCGGGTCCGGGCTCTGACCCGGCGCGGGCTGGGCAGCGCCTCGGCAATCATCCGGCACGGGCCGCTCAGCTTCGACGCCACCGGCCGCGTGGCTTATTTGAACGACCAGATGGTCGACCTCTCGGCACGCGAGTTGAGTTTGCTGGAGGTGCTGCTGCAGCGGGCCGGCCGGCTGGTCAGCAAGGACCAGCTGGTCGATCGCCTCTGCAGCTGGGGCGAAGAGGTCAGCAGCAACGCGATCGAGGTCTACATCCATCGGCTGCGCAAGAAGATCGAGCAAGGCCCGGTTCGGATCGCGACCGTGCGCGGCCTGGGTTATTGCCTGGAGAAGATCGCGGCGTGAGGCCGCTCGGCCGTCGCTGGCGCGCGCGGCCACGGCGGGAGGCCGAACAGCGCTCGCTCTTCGGCGAGATTCTCGACTGGATGCTGGCGCCCTTGCTGCTGCTCTGGCCGACCAGCGTGATCCTGACCTGGCTGGTGGCGCAAGGCATCGCGAACCAGCCGTTCGATCGGGAACTCGGCGACCGGGTCCGGGTGCTGGCACGCGCGGTCTCGGTTCACAACGACGCGACGCGTGCCGACGCGTCGTTCCAGCTTCCGCCGGCCGCGGCCGTGATCCTGCACACCGGAGAAGCCGACGCCACCTACTACCAGGTGCTGGGCCTGCGTGGCGAGCTGCTCGGCGGCGACCCGGCCTTGCCCTTGCCGCACGACGAGGACCGGGCGCCGCCGGGCGAGCTGCGCTTTCGCGACGACCGGCTCGGTGACGAGACCGTGCGCGTGGCTTACCTCTGGGTCAACCACCCCGACCTGGCGGCACTGCGCAGCGGCGGAACCGGCACCGACCCCCCGCTGGTCCAGGTGGCCGAAACGCCGGGCAAACGGGTCCGCCTGGCCACCGAGATCATCAAGGGCGTGATCCTGCCGCAGTTCGTGATCCTGCCGCTGGCGGTGCTGCTGGTGTGGCTGGCGCTGGCGCGAGGCATCGCCCCGCTCAACGAGCTGCAGCAGCGCATTCGACGCCGCGACAGCAGCGACCTGAGTCCGATCGACGAACGCCAGGCACCGGAGGAGGTCTCGCCGCTGGTGCGGGCGATCAACGACCTGCTCGGCCGCCTGGATCAATCGTTGCGCGCGCAAAAGCATTTCCTCGCCGACGCCGCCCACCAGTTGAAAACCCCACTGGCCGGCCTGCGCACGCAGGCCGAGCTGGCGCAGCGCCAGATCGACGCCGGTCAGCACGACCCGCAGGCGCTCAAGAAGACGCTGCAGCAGATCGCCCGGTCCAGCCAGAGCGCGGCGCACATGGTGAACCAGCTGCTGTCGATGGCCCGGGCCGAGAACCAGCAGCAGCTCGCCCAGCAGCGCCAGCTCGTCAATCTCAGCCGGCTGGCGACCGAGGTGGTGCGCGACTTCGTGCCGCGGGCGATGGAAAAGCACATCGACCTGGGCTTCGAGGGCCCGAGCGAGGCGGCCACCCAGCGCCTTCCCAAGGACCCCTTGGTGCTCGGGCACGCACTCCTGCTGCGAGAGTTGATCCGCAACCTGGTCGACAACGCGCTGCAATACACACCCTCGGGCGGCAGCGCGACGGTGCGCGTGATCGGTGACCCGTTCGGCCAGGTGGTGGTCCTGCAGGTCGAAGACTCGGGGCCGGGGATCGCGCCGGCCGAGCGCGAGATGGTGTTCCAGCCGTTCTACCGCTCGCTCGGCACGGAAGTCGACGGCTCCGGCCTGGGCCTGGCGATCGTGCGGGAAATCGCCCAGCAGCACGGCGCCGAGGTCAGCATCGGCGACGCCAACACGCGCCCGGGGGCACCCGGCGCGCTGATCACCGTGCGCCTCCCGGCCGGTGCCGCGCCCGCGATCCGCGCTGCGCTCAACTCTGGATCAGGCGTCGACTCTTCGAGATCGACATCAGAATTCCCAGGCCCAGACCCAGCGTGACCATGGCGGTGCCGCCATAGCTGATGAAGGGCAGCGGCACGCCCACCACCGGCAAGATGCCGCTGACCATGCCCATGTTGACGAACGCATAGGTGAAAAAACTCAGGGTGATCGACCCCGCCAGCAGCCGGGTGAACACCGTGGGGGCGTCGGCCGCGATCATGAGCCCGCGCAGGATCAGGAAGACGAATCCCAGCACCAGGGCGCCGCAGCCGACCAGGCCGAACTCTTCGGAAAATGCCGCGAAGATGAAGTCGGTGGTTCGCTCGGGAATGAATTCGAGGTGGGTCTGGGTGCCCTTCATGAACCCCTTGCCCTCGACACCGCCGGAGCCGATGGCGATCATGCCCTGGATGATGTGAAAACCTTTGCCGAGCGGGTCGGTGGTCGGGTCGAGCAGGGTGCAGACGCGATTTTTCTGGTAGTCGCGCAGCATCGGCCATTTGACCTCGGGTTGGCAGATGCGATCTTCCGACACCACGATCGCGGTGATGGCGACCGCGCCGATCACCAGCACGGGGACGATCAGCCGCCACGACAGCCCGGCGAAGAAGATGACGTAGAGGCCGGCCGACAACACCAGGATCGCGGTGCCGAGGTCGGGTTGCTTGACGATCAAGCCCACCGGCACCATCAGCAACACCGCCGCGATGACGAAATCGAGCACCCGCAGGTGGCCTTCGCGGCGCTGGAACCACCACGCGAGCATGAGCGGCATGGCGATCTTGAGCACTTCGCTCGGCTGGATCACGACCCCGACATTGAGCCACCGGGTCGCGCCCTTCTTGGTCACGCCCATCACTGCCACCGCCACCAGCAGCGCGACGCCGACGGTGTAGAGCGGCAACGCGAATTTCAGCAGGGTCTGCGGCGGCACCTGCGCCGCGAGGAACATGACCGCCAAGGCCAGGACCATGTTGCGCGCATGGTCCGGGAAGCGGGTGCCGGAATCGAAGCCGGCCGAGTACATGGTCACCAGCCCGGCCACGCCCAGCAGCAGCATGGCCAGCAGCAGCCAGCCGTCGAAACCCGAGAACACCGGCCTGACGCGCTGCCAGGGCGAGGGCCGGTCGAAGACCGCGCTCATCGGCGCTTGCGCAGGGAGACGCGCTGGGCAAGGG
>JALYHO010000248.1 GCA_030776545.1 Pseudomonadota bacterium
CGATCGCCATGGCCTGCATTGCGCCGTACGGATGCCGCGCCAACAGGTAATCCGCTGCCCGTCCGGTCACGAGCAGCGCCGGCGACTGCCTGCCGCCGGCGACGAGCCGCAGCGCCGGTACCCGCGACAGCCGGCCGCCCAGGCACAGCACCGGCAGCGCCAGCAACAGGCCGAACAAGGTCAGCGGCAGCGCCCACGCGATGCCTGCCAGGCCTCTCAACGTCAGGCGCGGAAAACGCTGGTCGGTCGCTTCGACCTGGCCCTCTTTTGCTTGCATGCGGCGGCATTGCCTCCTGTATGATTGACCCAACTCTTTGCCAGGCCACAACCGTCATGATAGGTCGTCTTTCCGGAATCCTGCTTGAAAAAAATCCGCCGCAATTGCTGGTCGATTGCAATGGTGTCGCCTACGATGTCGGCGTCTCCATGAGCACGTTTTACAACCTGCCCGGCGTCGGCGAGAAAGTGATCCTGCTGACCCACCTGGCGGTGCGCGAGGATGCCCATCTGCTGTATGGCTTCGGCACCGCCGACGAACGCAATGTGTTTCGCCAGCTGATCAAGATTTCCGGCATCGGCGCCCGCATGGCGCTGGCGATCCTGTCCGGCCTGTCGATCACCGAACTGGCGCAGGCAGTCACGCTGCAAGAGTCCGGCCGGCTGACCAAGATTCCGGGCATCGGCAAGAAGACGGCAGAGCGGCTGCTGCTCGAATTGAAGGGCAAGCTCGGCGCCGATCTGGGCAGCGTGCCCGGCGCCGGCCATACCGATGCCGGCACCGACATCCTCAATGCGCTGCTGGCGCTGGGTTATTCCGACAAGGAAGCGGTGCTGGCGATGAAACAGGTGCCGCCCGGCGCAGGCGTGTCGGATGGCATCAAGTATGCGTTGAAATTCCTGTCGAAAGCGTAGCCGGGGCAGTCGCGCCGGCGCATGAAGACGGCGGCAACAGGACACGACGGCAGCGCGCAGCAGGCAGGCAAACAAGGCTTCAGGACCGACCATGAGCATCCAGACCGATCAATTCACCGAACAGCGCATCATCGCCGCCACGCCGGCGTCGGCCAACGAGGAGGCGATAGAACGCGCATTGCGGCCGAAGCTCCTGGACGAATATGTGGGCCAGGAAAAGATCCGCGGCCAGCTGGAAATCTTCATCACCGCCGCCCGCCAGCGCCGCGAGGCGCTCGACCATACGCTGCTGTTCGGGCCGCCTGGCCTGGGCAAGACCACGCTGGCCCACATCATCGCCCGCGAGATGGGCGTGAACCTGCGCCAGACCTCGGGGCCGGTGCTGGAAAAGCCCAAGGACCTGGCGGCGCTGCTCACCAACCTCGAGAAGAACGACGTCCTGTTCATCGACGAGATCCATCGCCTGTCGCCGGTGGTCGAGGAGATCCTGTATCCGGCGCTGGAGGACTATCAGATCGACATCATGATCGGCGAGGGACCGGCGGCCCGTTCGGTGCGCCTGGACCTGCAGCCGTTCACGCTGGTGGGCGCCACCACCCGTGCCGGCATGCTGACCAATCCGCTGCGCGACCGCTTCGGCATCGTCGCCCGGCTGGAGTTCTATACCGCCGAGGAATTGACGCGCATCGTGCACCGCTCGGCCGGGTTGCTCAAGGTGCCGACCGATGCCGAAGGCGCGTTCGAGATCGCGCGGCGTTCCCGCGGCACGCCGCGCATCGCCAATCGACTGCTGCGCCGGGTGCGCGACTACGCCGACGTCAAGGGCGACGGCTGCATCGGCAAGGCCCTCGCCGACAAGGCCCTGGCAATGCTCGATGTGGACGCGCTCGGCCTGGACGTGATGGACCGAAAACTCCTGGAAGCGGTGGTGCATCGCTTCGACGGCGGGCCGGTCGGGCTGGACAACGTCGCCGCGGCGATCGGCGAGGAGCGCGACACGATCGAAGACGTGATCGAGCCCTATCTCATCCAGCACGGCTACCTGCAGCGCACCCCGCGCGGCCGGATCGCGACCCCGGCGGCGTATCGGCACCTGGGGCTCACGCCGCCGCGCAACGGAGCGGGGGAGCTGTTTGAGCACTGAAGAATTGCTGCGCATTTCTTCAGTGGTTTTCGAATGGTTTGGGCGGGACCGGCAGGCCGGGCCCAGCCCCCAAGGGGGGGCGCGCGTTCGTGTTACTTCGTGCGGCCTGGTCCAGCGTCGCTTCGGCGGCGGTGCTGCCAGGCGAGCAGTTCGCCGACGAAGCCTTTGCGGAACGCGATGACGCAGACCACGAAGATGACGCCGATGATGACGTTGATCCAAGGGCCGACCTGATCGGCGAGGAAGTCCTGCAAGCCGATGATGGTGAAGGCTCCGACGACGGGGCCGGCGAAGGTGCCCATGCCGCCGAGGAGCGTCATCAAAATCACTTCGCCTGAGATCGACCAATGGGCGTCGTTGAGGGTGGCGAAGCCGAGCACGAGCGTTTTCAGGGAACCCGCGAGTCCGGCCAGGGCAGTCGACAGCACGAAGGCGAGGAGCTTGTAGCGGTCGACGTCGTAGCCGAGCGAAATGGCGCGGGGTTCGTTCTCGCGGATCGCCTTGAGCACCTGCCCGTAGGGCGAGTGCACGATCCGGATGATGAGCAGGAACACCGCCACGAACACGGCCAGCACGACGTAGTAGAAGGTCCTGTCGTCGGTCAGCGGCAGCACGCCGAAAAGCTTGCCACGCGGCACGCCTTGCAGTCCGTCCTCCCCGCCCGTGAAGGGCACTTGCAGGAAGACGAAATAAAGCATCTGGGCCATCGCCAGCGTGACCATCGCGAAGTAGATGCCCTGGCGCCGGATCGCGATCGATCCGATCACGAGCCCGCACAGTGCGGCCGCCGCGGTCCCGGCCAGCACGCCGAGTTCGGGTGGCCACTGGGCCGACCGGACCAGCCAGCCGGTGGCGTAGGCGGCGGCGCCGAGAAATGCCGCGTGGCCGAACGACAGCAGCCCGGTGTAGCCGAGCAAGAGGTTGAACGCGCAGGCGAAGATCGCATAGCACAAGGCCTTCATCATGAAGACCGGGTAGAGACCGATGAAGGGCGCGGCCAGCAGCACCGCCAGCCCGGCCCACAGCGCCCAGCGGCCGCGCCGCGCGATGGCCGCGGCACGGATCGTCGTGGAATCGGAAAGGGGATCGAGCGCGGGGGCGGCCGCGGGGGCGAGGTCGGGAGCGGCGCTCATCATTTTTCCTTGCCGAAGAGGCCGGCCGGCCGGATCATCAGCACGATCGCCATGATCACGAATACGACGATGTTCGAGGCCTCGGGGTAGAACACCTTGGTGAGGCCTTCGATCAGGCCGAGCGCGAGCCCGGTCAGGATCGAGCCGAGGATCGACCCCATGCCGCCGATCACGACGACCGCGAAGACCACGATGATGAGGTTGCTGCCCATCAGCGGCGTGACCTGGATCACCGGTGCCGCCAGCACCCCGGCGAGCGCCGCCAGCCCTGCGCCGGCGCCGTAGGTGAGCATCACCATCACCGGCACGTTGATGCCGAACGCCTGCACCAGCGCCGGGTTTTCGGTCGCGGCGCGCAGGGTCGCACCGAGCCGGGTGCGCTCGATCACGAACCAGGTCGACAGGCAGATCAGCAGCGAAGCGAAGACGACGAAGGCGCGGTAGTTGGGCAGCACCATGAAGCCCAGGTTGGTCGCACCCTGCAGCAGTTCGGGGACCGGGTAGGACTGCCCGGAGACATCGAACCAGTAGCGAAAGACGCCTTCGGCGATCAGCGCCAGACCGAAGGTGAGCAGCAAGCCGTAGATCGGGTCGATCTTGTAGAGCCGCTTGAGCAGGGTGCGCTCGACGGCAACGCCGAGCGCACCGACCAAGAGGGGCGAGAGGACCAGCGCGAACCAGAAGTTGATGCCGAACTTGTCGAGCGCGATGAACGCCACGTAGGCGCCGATCATGTACAGCGCCCCGTGGGCGAAATTGACGATCCCCAACAGGCCGAAGATCACCGCCAGGCCCAGGCTCAGCATGGCGTAGAACGACCCGTTGACCAGCCCGAGCAAGAGCTGGCCGAGGAAGGCCTGGATGGGGATGCCGAAGATGTCCATGTCTCGGTCAGGCGCTGCGGAACCCGGGCTCGCTCACTTCCAGAGGCTGCACTTGGACTCCGCCTTGGTCAGGAAGGCGTCCTCGCCCTTGGTCGTCGCGACGACGTTGTAGTAGTCCCAGGGGGTGGTCGACGCCTCGGGCGTCTTGACCTGCATGAGGTACATGTCGTGCACCATGCTGCCGTCGGCCCGGACGTAACCGCCCTTGGTGTACATGTCGTTGATCTTGGCGGTGCGCAGTTGCGCCATCACCTTGTCGCCGTCCTTGGTGTTGATCGCCTTGACGGCGTTCAGGTAGAACATGGTGGCCGAGTAGTCGGCGGCCTGCAGCGATGACGGCATGCGCTTGAATTTTTCGAAGAAGCGCTTGCTCCAGGCCCGGGTCTCGGCATTCTGGTTCCAGTACCAACTGTCGGTCAGGTACATGCCCTGGGTGGCCTTGAGACCGAGCGAGTGGACATCGTTGATGAACATCAGCAGGCCGGCGAGCTTCATCGTCTTGGTCAGGCCGAATTCGTTCGCGGCCTTGATCGAGTTGATGGTGTCCCCTCCGGCGTTCGCGAGCCCCAGGATCTGGGCCTTGCTGGCCTGGGCCTGGAGCAGGAACGAGGAGAAGTCGCTCGACGAGAGGGGGGCACGCACCGAGCCGACGACCGTGCCGCCCGCCTTGGTGACGGCCGCGGTCGCGTCGGCTTGGAGCGCGGTGCCGAACGCGTAGTCGGCGGTCAGGAAATACCAGCTCTTGCCCCCGGCCTTGACGACCGCGGGCGCGGTGCCCTTGGCGAGCGCCACCGTGTCGTAGGCATAGTGGATGGTGTAGGGGGTGCACTGGTCGCTCGTCAGTGCCGAGGTGCCGGCGCCGATCGAGATATAGGGCTTCTTCTTTTCGGCGGCGACCTTGGCCATGGACAGGCCCGTACCGGAATTGGTGCCGCCGATCAACAGGTCCATGCCCTGCTGGTCGAACCATTCACGCGCCTTGGAGGCGGCCACGTCGGGCTTGTTCTGGTGGTCGGCGACGAGCAGTTCGATTTTCTTGCCGTTGACCGTTCCGCCGAAGTCCGCGATGGCCATGCGAATGGCCTCGGCGCCGGCGGGGCCGTCGATGTCGGCATAGAGCCCGGACTGGTCGGTGATGAATCCGATCTTGACGTTGTCGCCCGTGATCTGGGCCAGGGCCGCGGGGGCGTACCAGGCGGTGGCGGCGAGGGCGCAGGCGGCCGAAAGTCGATTCAATTTCATGGGGTCTCCGTTGGGGGCAGGGGGTGGGTTTCAAACGCCCAGGTAAACGTGTAGCCGTTCCAGGCGCGACGGCAGTTCGGACTGGGTGAAGGACTGGATGATTTCGCCATGCTCCATCACCATGAAGCGGTCGGCCAGCGGCGCGGCGAAACGAAAGTTCTGTTCCACCATCAGCACGGTATAGCCCTGGCCGCGCAGCGCCACGACCATTTCAGCCAGCTTGTGAACGATCACCGGGGCCAGGCCCTCGGAAATTTCGTCCAGCAGCAGCAAGCGCGCGCCGGTGCGCAGGATCCGTGCGACCGCGAGCATCTGCTGCTCGCCACCGGACAGCCGCGTGCCCTGGCTGCCGGCGCGCTCGCGCAAATTGGGGAACATGGCGTAGATCTGATCGACGCTCATGCCGCCCGCGGCGAGCGTCGGCGGCAGCATGAGGTTTTCTTCGGCCGAAAGACTCGAGAAGATCCCGCGCTCCTCGGGGCAGTACCCCACGCCGAGCCGCGCGATGCGGTGCGACGCCAGGCCGATGGTCTCGGCGCCGCGTATCTTGATGGATCCGCGGCGCGTTCCGATGAGCCCCATGATCGCGCGCATCGTGCTGGTGCGACCGGCGCCGTTGCGGCCGAGCAGGCTCACGACCTCGCCTTCCTGGACCTGGAAGTTCACGCCATGCAGGACGTGCGATTCGCCATACCACCCGTGCAGGCCGCTCACTTCGAGGAAGGGCACGCTCATCTCAGTGCGCTCCCTGGAGTTCGGACGAGGCGCTGCCCATGTACGCTTCGATGACCGCCGGGTTTTTCGAGACCTGCTCGTAGGGCCCTTCGGCGAGCGTCGCGCCGCGCTGCAGCACGGTGATCGTGTCGGCGATGCTGGAGACCACGCTCATGTTGTGCTCCACCATCAATACGGTACGGCTGGCGGCGACCTTCTTGATCAGCAGGCGGATCCGGTCGACGTCTTCGAGACCCATGCCTTGGGTCGGCTCGTCGAGCAGCATCAGTTTCGGCTCCATCGCCAGCGTGGTGGCGATTTCGAGCGCCCGCTTGCGGCCGTAGCTGAGCTCCACCGCCGGGAGGCGGGCATAGCTTTCCAGGTCGACCTCGCGCAAAAGTGCCAGGGCCCGGGCATCGAGCGGCTCGAGCGACCGCTCCGGCTTCCAGAAATGGAACGAGGTGCCCAGGCGCCGCTGGAGCGCGACCCGCACGTTTTCCAGCACCGACAGGTGCGGGAAGACGGCGGAGATCTGGAACGAGCGGATGACCCCGCGGCGAGCGATGGCGGCCGGCCGTTCGGCGGTGATGTCTTGGCCGTCGAACAGAATTTGACCCCGGGTCGGGATCAGGAACTTGCTCAGCAGGTTGAAACAGGTGGTCTTGCCGGCGCCGTTCGGTCCGATCAGCGCGTGTATGCTGCCCCGCCGGACCTTGAGGTCGACCTTGCTGACCGCGACGAAGCCCTTGAACTCCTTCGTCAAACCCCGGGTTTCGAGGATGCAATCGGTGTCGCTCATGATTTTTTCCCCGACCCGACCCGCTTGGCCGGCGCCGGCGGGTTTTGGACTTCGCCACCGAGGCGCTGCGACAGGGTGCGAGCCACCGCCAGCACGGCCTGACGGTGGCGAGCCCCTCGATCCGCGCCGAGCAAGGCCTTGTTGAGGCACACCGCCACACCCGCGACGGCCTGCCCGGTGGCGTCGAATACCGGCGCGCCGAATGAATAGACGCCCTCGCGCACCGCCTCGTCGTCGACGCTCCAGCCGCGCTTGCGGTTCAACGCGAGCTCTTTCTGCAGGGCGGCGAGGTCGCGCGGGCCCTTGGCGGTCAGGCGTTGCATCAGGCCGGCACCGAACAGCTTGCGGACTTCGTCCGGGTCACGGTAGGCGAGCATCGCGCGGCCGCTGCCGGAAAGATAGGCCGGCAAGCGCATGCCCACATTGAAGGCCAGGCCCAAGGGGCGAGCACTGTTGCGCACCGCCACGTAAAGCGCGTCCGGGCCGCTCAATACGGACAGCACCATCGTCTCCTCGGGCGCGGCACCGGCATCGGCCCACAGCGCATTGAATTCCTGTGCGGCGTCGGTTCCGGACACGAACGCCTCGGCCAGGGTCATGACGCGCGGTCCGATGAGGAACGCGCCGTCGGGCTGGCGCCGCAGATAGCCGAAGCTCATGAGGGTGTTGCACAGGCCGTGGACGCTGCTCTTGGGCAGCGCGAGTTCGTGCGTCAACTGCGCCAGGCTCATGGGTTCGCGCTGCCGCGCGAGACGGTCCAGCAAGCTGAGCGCGCGCGTCACCGCCGGGACCAGCGGCGCGGCAGGGGGCAAAACGCGGGTTCGCGATGGCACGGACATGGGGTGCAGGGTGGTCTCCTGGCCGGGAGGTCGTGATCGACTCTTCGGGGGTCTCGGCGCTCTGGCGAGTTCACCGATCTCGGCGTTCAGCAGGTTGAACGCCGTTCAGTGGACCGTCGATCCCAAGTCTCTGCCAGGACGCGCAGCCGCGCAAGCCCCTGCGACTCGCGATCGGGAAAACACTGAGCCTGGGCGAGGGAGCGTGGCCAAGCGCACGTCCCCCTGGCGCGTTCGGACGTCAGCTGTCCGCTGCCAGATCGGGCGCCTGGGCGTCGAGATGGTGAGCGTCGCTCCAGCCCACCAGCGTGTAGCCCTGCGGGGTGTAGAGCAGGCGGTTGATGGCCGCGTTGCCGAGTTGCCAGGAACGCGGCGCGTCGAGCGCGAGACGACACGCGGCACGGTAGAGGCAGTCCATCACGCCGCCATGCGAGACCAGCGCGATGCTCTGGCCCGGGTGCCGGGCCGCGAGTCGGGTCGCGGTGGCGATCGCGCGAGCGTAGAAAAGCTCGAGCGTCTCGCCTCCTGGTGCTCCGAACGTGGGGTCGCGGCGGCGCCAGCGCAGTGCGTCCTCGGGCCAATCGGCCTGGATCTCCGCGTGGGTCTGGCCTTCGAAGCGTCCGAAGCCGCGCTCGCGCAGGCCCGGGTCGACGACGACCGACAGGGCACGACCGGCCGCCACCGCCTCGGCGGTCTCCAGGGCGCGGCTGAGGTCGCTCGCATAGATCGCATCGAGGGCCTCACCTTCGAGCGCCTGCGCGAGTCGCCGGACCTGCCAGCGTCCCTTGGCGTTGAGAGGGACGTCGAGCTGGCCCTGGATGCGGCCGTCCACGTTCCAGTCGGTTTCGCCGTGGCGGATCGCGATGACCCGCGTCGGCTGCTGATCGGACTCCATCAACCCAGCAGGCGTCGGTTCAGCGTGTAGGTCCCCGAGTACGTGGACTCACCCAGGATGTGCGGGTAGATCGCGGCCCGCACCTGCGCGCCGGTGAAAGGGCCTTCGACCGGCGTGCGCTCGACCCCGAGTGCATACACGGTGAAGACATAGTGATGCACCAGCGAATCGTTGTAGGGCGGAAACGGCCCGTCGTAGCCGAAGTAGTTCCCGGCCATGTCCGGGTTGCCGGCGAACCAGCCGGTGTAGTCGTTCAGACCGTGGCGTGCGCCGGGCAGGCCAGGCACCGCGGGCCCGGACTTGCCATGCGCGGTAAAGCCACTGCTGAACTGGGCCTCCCGCAACTCGGTGAGGGTGGGGGGCAGATCGACCATCACCCAGTGAAAGAAGTCGACGCGCGCCAGGTCGGCCGGGACCTCGCGGTCGGGCTGGTTGACGTCGTCGCCCTGGCTCGGGACGTCGAAATCGTGGCAGATCAGCGCCAGGGAGCGCGTCCCTGCGGGCACCTCGCTCCAGGCAAGGTGCGGGCTGAGGTTGTCGGAAAAGGTCACCCCGGCGCCCGGATCGGGTTTGCCGGCGGCGAAACGGGTGGGGATGCGTTCCCCGTTGATCCAGCTGTCGCTCCAAAGCTTCATGCGCCTCTCGCCTTCTTGCTCGTGCGGTCGATTCGTCAAACGCCCCAGACGATGTCGGCACCCTCGGCCATCGAGCGCTTCATCATCTCGAGCAGGGGCCAGGCGCGCTGGCGCAAGCTGACTCCCTCGCGAGGCGGGAGCTTGCGGCCGTCCGCGGCCGCCTCCTTTTCGGCTTGGGCGCGAGCCGCTTCGTCGGCGGCGACCGCCTGCTCGAGCGCGCCGATCGCGCCTGCGAGCGTGCCGCTCTCGATGATGCCCTGCGCAGCGGGTGCCTTGCCGATCAGGCGCAGCACGTCGTCGCCCGCAGGGCCGGTCATGATGACGTCGCCAGCCGCTTTCGATTTGAACTTGTAGATCATGGTCGGTGCATCATGGCCGGTACATGTAGGCGCGGTTGAACGGATAGTCCGATTGTGCTCCCCGCATCGAGCCCGCATCGATGCGTCCGCTGGGCTTGGCGGCCAGGATCTGGAACAGCGCCATCCAGCCCTGCTCGAAGCTCATCGCGCTGCCGGCGAGGTAGAGCCGGTAGGCGCGCACGACGCTCTCGCGAGTGACCGCCCTGGCCTCTGCCAGGCGCGCTTCGAGCCGGTCGCTCCAGGCCCACAAGGTGCGGGCGTAATGCGGGCGAAGATTTTCGAGGTCGAGCGGTTCGAGTTGCGCGTCGCTGAGCATTTCGGTCACCTTGGAGACGTGCAGCAACTCCCCGCCCGGGAAAATGTAGCGCTCGATGAACTCGCCCATGCCTGCGCCGAGCTGATGGTTGCGCGTGCCTCCCGCGGTGATGCCATGGTTCATCAGCAGCCCGCCGGCCTTGAGCAAACGCCTGATCTTGGCGAAGTAGGCCGGCATGAGCGCGCGCCCGACGTGCTCGAACATGCCCACCGAGGCGATCTTGTCGTAGGGCTGGTCTTCCGGCAGGTCGCGGTAGTCGAGCAACTCGACCTTGACCCGGTCGCCGAGCCCCTTGGCCGCGATCATCTGGCTCATGTGCGCATGCTGGTTGCGCGAGAGGGTGATGCCGTGTCCCTGCACGCCGTAGTGCTCGACCGCCCACATGAGCAGCCCGCCCCAGCCGGCACCGATGTCGAGGAAGCGCTCACCCGGCTTGAGGAGGAGTTTCCTGCAGATGTGATCGAGCTTGGCTTGCTGCGCCGCGCCCAGGTCCATGCCGGGGTCGCTGAAGTAGGCGCACGAATAGAGTTGCTTGGGATCGAGCCAGAGTCGGTAGAACTCGTCCGAGACGTCGTAGTGGAACTGGACCTGCTGCGCGTCGAGCTCGGCGTGATGGCGCGCCCGCGAGCGCGCGTGCAGGCGCATGTCCCGCAGCCAGTTCCAGGGCCCGGCGGCACCGTCGCGGGTGGGGTCGGTGCTCACGATCTGGGCCGCGATCGCCATCAGCTCGCGCACGCTCCCGTCGAAATCGAGCCGGTTCTCGACATAGTCGCTGGCGACCTTGCCGACTTCACCGCGAGCGATGTGGGTCAGCGTCGAAAGATGCTTCAAATGCAGCGTCACGGCGGCGTGCGGTGCGCCGATCCGGCTGCCATTGGGCAAGACCACCGCCAGTGGCAAGGTCAAGCTTTGGAGTTTGCGCTCCAACACGCCGTCCATCACTTTCATCTTCGAACCTCCCGATGGCGACACTTTACGAAAAATGCCCGCCGAGCGCTCGCGCCGTGGCGGTTTTTCGACAGGATCGCAGTGTGCGCCGCGCCGGACCGGCGCGCCGGACTACCTGGCGGTCGGCTCCGACCAGACCCGGGCCGCGAACGCTCGCGCATCCAGCGCCGGCGCATACAAGAAGCCCTGGAACAGGTCGCACCCGGCATCGGCCAGGAACCGGCGCTGGGCCTCGGTTTCGACGCCCTCAGCGACGACTTGCAGGCGCAAGGCCCGGCCCATGTGCAGAATCGCCTGCACGATCGCCACGTCGCTTTCCTCGGCCGGCAAGCCGGCGATGAAGCTGCGATCGATCTTGAGGCGCCCGATCGGAAAGCGCTTGAGGTAGGCCAGGCTCGAGTACCCGGTGCCGAAGTCATCGATCGCCAGCTTGACGCCGAGCCCGGCCAAGGCCTGCAGGCGCTGCATGGCGTCCTGGGCGTCTTGCACCAGGATCGATTCGGTCAGTTCGAGTTCGAGCCACTCGGGCGCGAGACCGGCCTCGGCCAACGCGGCCGAGACGCCGTCGACGAACCCGGGCTGCTGAAACTGGAGTGCCGAGACGTTGACCGAGACCGCCATCGGTGTGCCCGCGGCGAGCCATTGCGCGGCCTGGGCCACCGCCTGCCGCAGCACCCAGGAACCGATCGTGACGATGAACCCGCTGTCTTCGGCCACCGGGATGAATTCGGCCGGGGACACCTCGCCGAGATCGGGATCGCGCCAGCGCAGGAGCGCTTCGGCACCGACCACCGCGCCGCTTTGCAAGTCGATCTGGGGCTGGTAGTGCAGCCGCAGGCGCTGCTGCGCGAGTGCCTGCCGCATCGCGTGGTCGAGCTTCATGCGCGAGCGCGAATGGGCATCGTCGTCGGGGCGGGCCTGGTGGAAGCGGAACCCCGCCCGGCCGGCAAGCTTGACTTCGCGCATCGCGGTGTCGGCGCGCCGTACCAGTTCGTCCATCGAATGGCCGTCGTTCGGGTAGAGGGCAATGCCGATGCTGGCGGTGACCGTGAAGCCCATCCCGCCCTGGTCGTAGGGTTTGTGCAGCGCATCCAGCAGGCGCCAGGCGGCCTTCTCGGCGCCCGGGCCATCGGTCTGGTTCGCCAGCACGACGAATTCGTCGCCACCCAGCCGCGCCACGACGTCGATGGGGCGCAGGCAGGGGTGCAGGCGACCGGCCATCTCCAGGAGTACCCGGTCGCCCATGGGACGCCCGAGCGTCTCGTTGACGTGGTTGAAGCGATCGAGATTGAGGAACAGCAGTGCGAACGGGGTGCCGTCACGCCTGGCGTGGGCCAGCGCAGTCTCGACCCGGTCCGCGAGCAGGCGCCGGTTGGGCAGGCCGGTGAGGGCGTCGGTGTACGACAGGGTTTCGATGCGTTGATCGGCCTCGAGGCGTTCGGTGATGTCGCGAAACGAGTAGACCCGGCCGATCGGGCGACCGCGCAGACATTGCGGCAAGGTGACGCGTTCGAACACCTTGCCCGTGTGAAGCCGGACCGGATCGCTCGCCCGCAGCATCGTGGCGTCGTCGATCACCGCCAGGCGCCGCATGTAGGCGGCCGGTTCGGTGACGCTGCGGCGCATCCATTCGAGAATGGCGTCGTCGTCACGGCCGAGGAGCAATTCCGCGGGAATTTGCCACATGGCGGCGAACCGCTGATTGAAATTGCGAATCCTGCCGGCCAGGTCGGTCACCAGGATCCCGTCCTGGGTCGATTCCAAGGTCGCGCGCAGGTCGGCCACGGCATTTTCGAGCGCGCGCTCGGCCTGGACCTGGTCGCTGCGGTCGTGCATCACGACGACCAGGCAGGCGTTGCCGTCGCGCCGCAGGGGCCGCACCCGACGTGTCACCGGGCGCACGCTGCCGTGGGTGGTGGCGATCCACGTGTCCGATTCGATGGCGTCGGTGAGCCCCTCGGCGACCTCGTTCCAGAAGCAGAGGTCCTCGGGCGTCGCCGCGAGTTCGCGCACGTCGCGGCCGACCAGGTCCACCGCGGCCATGCCCAGCAGATCGGTCGCTGCCTGGTTGGTCGCGGCGATGCGCAACGTCGCGGCGTCCACGAGCCAGACGGCGTCGAGCATCGCTTCCATCAGCATCGAGCAGTCCGGATGCGGGCCGGGAGGAACCAGCCGGGTGAGGAAGTCGCGTTGCACGTGCTTGCGCCCGGTCAAGCGGCTGCGGCGGCGTCCTCGGCCAGTTCGACCGGCTCGAAGAAGTAGGCGACGCGTGGCCGCGGCGCCAGGTAGTCGAGCGACGCGAGGGGCAATTGGGCGGGCTTGATGCTGCGGCGGATACCCAGTCCCAGGGTGGTTTCCAGGTCGACGATCAGCGCTTCGTCGCGCGGTACCGAAGCCTCGTGCACCAGGACCCGGGGTTTGAGCGGACGGCTCGAATTGACGCCCACCACCAGCGCGAACCGGTCATCGGTGAGTTGTACCGTCGAGCCGGCCGGGTAGACGCCCATCATGCGGATGAAGGCGCCCAGGATGGCGGTGTCGAACTTGGTCTTGCCCTGCGCGAAAAGCAGGGAAAGGGATTCGTGCGGCGTGAGCGCCTGCGCGGCCAGGTGCGGATTGCAGAGGTTGTCGTAGCGATTGACCAGGGCGACGATGCGCGCCGCGGCCGTCATGCGGTCGGTGTTGATCCGCAGCGGAAAGCCGCTGCCGTCGGAGTGCTCGTGGTGCTGCGCGACAACCAGCGTGGCGCCTGGCGCGAGTCTCATCTTGCGCGCGTGCGCAACCCCGTGGGCCACGTGCTCCTCGTAGAACCGCTGCTCCGAGCCGCTGAAATGGTCGTCGCGATGGCGCACCCGCTCCGGCAGGTCGATCTTGCCGATGTCGTGGAGCATGGCCCCGACACCGAGGTCGAGCATGTCGGCCTCGGCCAGACCGAAGGTTCGTCCCATCAGCAACGAGATGACGGTGACGTTCATGGCGTGCAGCGAGGCCTTGTCGCCGGCCGTGTCGGTCAAGAGGCGGATGCAGAGGTCGCGCTCGCCGAGCATCTTGCCGACCAACGCGCGCGAGAGCTGCTCGGCCTGGGCCCCGGCTTCCAGCGGCCGGTCCGACACCAGCTGGGTCAATTGCCGACAGTCCTGAGCCGCCTCGGCAAATTGACGCTCGCAGCGGTGCAGGGCGGCGCGCTCGTCGGCGAGTTGGCGCCGGTGGGCCAGGCGCGCCGGCGGCTCGGTCGCGGACGGGGACGCGGGAGGCGGAGCAACCCGGGTGCCGAGCCC
>JALYHO010000249.1 GCA_030776545.1 Pseudomonadota bacterium
GGGCAGCTCGACCGCGCCGAATGCTCGCAGGTCGCCGCCTGCGTTGACCCACCCATCGGCGACGCCGGCGTCGCGCAGGGCCTGCACGGCGCGGTCGACGGCCAGCCCTTTGCCGATGCCGCCCAGGTCGAGACGGGTGCGGGCGTCGCGCTTGACGAGACGCTCGCCGTCGATCTGCCAGCCATCGACCGCGGTCCCGAGGCTGATGTCGAAGAGGCCCGCGGTCAGGCGGCGCAAGTCCGCTGCCGCGCAAAGGGCCTCGGCCGTTGCTGCTCGCATGGTCAAGATGGCGCCGCAGTCCATGGCGTTGAACCGCGCGATGTCACTCCTGTTCTCGAACCGCGAGAGGCAGGCCTGGACCTCCTCGATCGCGCCGAAACCCAGCGCCACCGCGCGTGATGACGCCGCGTCGAGCGGCGTGCCGATCTCGACCAGTGTGCCGAGCAGCGGCCGTGCACGACGCGACCAGCGCCGCGTTGGGGGATGCACCGAGGCGGCGGTCACGAAAGTGCTCCTGCTCGCCGCGCCATGGCGACGACGGCGACGATGCGCCGTACCCCCTCGGTCAGGTGGGCGCAGCTCAAGGTGGCGCCGCTGATGTTGGCGATGTCGTCGCCCACGCGCAGGGACGCCCCCGGGCCCTTGCCGACGAATTGCCGGCGCCAGGCGGGGAGCCGAATCTCGTAGCCATGGCTTTCACGGTACGAGAGAATTTCGACTTGTTTGATCGTGCCGTCGGTCGCCAACCCGACCGCATAGCCGATCAACTCGGTTTTTCCGATCACTTCGTCGGTCACGACGTGCCCGAGCGCGACCCCCGCCTTCCTGGCGATGAGCACCGACCAGTGGGCCGACCGGCCGTGCACGCCTTGGGCTTCGAGTTGCTGAAACTGCCCCGCGTCGAGCGTGACGGATCGAGCCTCGAAGGCGTCGGCCTCGGGGAACATCAGCCTGGCGGCCTGCTCGGCGCTCAGGTAGTCGACCGCGAAGGCGGTGGCCGGCAGCAGTGCAGAAGCGAGCAGGGGCGCTGCCAGGGTGATGCGCATCAGAAGCTCCAGCCCAGGCCCAGGTCGACGCGGTTGAGGTCCGGGTTGACGCGGAAGTGCTGATAGTCGGCTTTGAGGACGACGTCCTGCGACAGCCTAAAATTGGCACCCAGGGTCACGACGCGCTCGCCCGGACTCGCATCCGGTGTCAACCCGGCGCCGAGGTCGGCATAGGATCTGGCGGTATTGAACTGTTCCCACCGCACGAATGGCGAGAGGGCGTAGTCGCCGCTCGACCAGACCTTGTATGCGCTTTGCACGTAGTAGCCGTCGAAGCTCGCCGGGATCAGGGTCGGGTTGCCGACCAGCGCGCGGTTCAGGGCCGCGGTGTTCGAGATCGAGCCGCGCGTGTAGAGCGCGGAAATGTCCCAGGGCCCCGGGGTCCAGCGGGCGTGGAGGTCCCACAGCGTGACGCGCGACGTGTCGGCGGTTTGCGCTTGCGTGGCTTGGCCAGTGAACACGGAAGCGCCGACCAGCAGACCCGGGATGCCACGCCAGTTCAGCGCGCCGAACAGGGCCAGGTCATGGGCCTTGGCGAGGGCGAGTTCCTGGTGAATGGATCCCAGGGGCGACGCTCGGCCCTCGGTGGCGGCCGCGTCCCATTTGTTGAGATTGAAGCTGGTCGTGATGCCGGCTTGTGCCGTGAGGCCGTTGTCGAAGTTGCCGATCGCTTGCAGGCCGCCTTCCCGCCAGGTGCTGGGGATGATGGCGGTCTCGACGAAATTGCGCTCCACGCCGTAGTACGCGGTCGGTTCGTGGTTCTCGTTGAGCAAGCCCGCTGGCATGAGGAAAAGCCCCGCGCGCAGGGACCACACGGGGTTCAGCAGACGTTCGACGTAGGCCTGCTCGACTTCGACTTCGCCGGGGTCGCCAGCGGACGACACGGCATGCTCGACTTCGAGCTCGGTGACGACCTTGGTCTTCTCGTCGAAGCGGTGCTGGTACCCGAGCACGAAACGCCGCACGTCGGCCTCCGCTTCCCGGCCTTGATGGAGGGGCCGGTTGTAGGCGAGCTCGCCGTAGCTGGTCAGTACCGTGCCGGGGCCGAACAGCGAGCCGGAGGAGTCCGGGACCGACGCCGGCGTCGGTGGCGGCAGGCTGGGTGGGGGGGTGACCGCGCCGGACGGTGGCTCGACCTGCGCGAGCGCTCGAGTGGGCCCTTCGGCCTGTTTTTGCTGCAGCTGCTGCAACTGGGTTTTGACGCTGGCGAGCTCGGCCGCGAGGGCGTCGAGCTTGCGCGCCAGTTCGGTTTCGGTCGCGGTCTGCGCGCCGGCAAGGCCGCACGACAAGACGAGCGACACGGCGGCGAGGGTCTTGCGGACGGATGGGGGCGATCGCTTCGGGGTCACGGCGGGTTCCTGGTGGTGAATCATTGGGGGCGATAGCCGTCGCTGAGCGTCTTGAGGAAGGTCACGACGTCGTCGATCTCGTTCTCGTCGAGGGCGGGCGCATCGCCGGGCTGGCGGTTGTAGGGAACTTCGGCCGTGTTGACGTTGCGGTGGAGAGCCGGGGGCAGGTCGTCGAATTTGTCGATCGAACCGTCCGGCTTCGCCGGGTACCACTTCTCCGGATGGGTGTCGCGCTGAACATAGAAGGTGACCGCGTCCTTGAGGTCGGTGAAGTACCCGTTGTGGAAAAGGGTGGGCCGCTCGGCGACGTTGCGCAGCGACGGGACCTTGAAAGCGCCGCACAGGTCGGTCCGGGTGGTCAGGTCGGCGCGCTCGCAAAGGCCGAGGTCGAAATACTGCGGATCCGAATTTCGAGCGATGGCACGATGGCGAGGCACGCCCAGGGTGTCGTAGGTGAAGTCGGTGAAAAGCGGAAAGCTGCCGTCGCTGCCTTTGGTAGAGGGATGGCACGCGATGCAGTTGCCTTTGGCAGGGTTGTTGAAGAGCGCCAGACCGCGCATTTCGGCGTCGGTGAGGGCGGTGCGACCCCGCAGGAATTCATCGTATTTGCTCGAGTAGGGGTGAAACGCCGTGTCTTCCTTCTGGTACTGGGCCAGCGCGAGCTGGACGCGTTGCATCGCGGCGTCGGGGCGGGAGAAGATGTCGGCGCCGAACAGGGCCTGGAAGTCGGCGGCGTAGCTCGCTCGCGCGAGCTTGGCCACGGCGTCGGCGACGTCCGCGTTGGCCATCTCGAAATCGGTGACGAAGGGCAGGGCCGCCTGGGCCTGGAGCGAAGCCGCGCGGCCGTCCCAGAAGAAACCGCCCGTCGGGCTGCCGTCGGCGGCGAAGTGGAAGGGCGTGTTGGTCGACAAATAGTTGATCGAGGGCGCCTGGCGGCGCCCTTGCCGGTCGAGACGAGGACCGCCGAGCTGAACCGCGAAGTCGTTGCTGGGGCCGTTCGCGTGCGCCGCGCTGTGGCAGCTGGCACACGACTGCAGGCCGGACGCCGAGAGCGACGGATCGTTGAAGATTTTCTTGCCCAGCGAGGCCTGCAAGGAAAGTGAGTCATCGCTGGAGGGGCCAGACGCGGGCGCGTTTTCACCGCCCCCGCCGCAACCGGTCAGCGTGGCCACGGCCACGAGTGCTGCACCCCATAGGCTTTGTCGTCCCGGTCTCACCACTGCTCCCCCGTGATTCGTCAACGCGATGCTAATCTGAGCGCTAATGAGAATGATTAGCAATCATATCTTGTTGCGAATGAGACGAAGCCGGGCTTCCCCTGCCCGTCATTTCAGGGGTCGGGGGCTGGGACATCAGAAATCGGCCGGTCAGGGTCGCGCGGGACCGCCCCGATAGGCCCCGGCGCCGAGGTGATGTCGGAACTGGGCAAAAAGCCTTTCCCAGTGGCGCTCGGCGGCATGCGGGTGGTAGATCCCGACCCGCTTGGGGAAGGCAAAGCCGTGTTCCGTCCCCGGATACCATTCGACGCGGTGCGGCGTACCGGCGGCCTCGAGCCTGGCCTGCAATTCGGAAATGGCTTCTGGACTGGCCCACTTGTCGATTTCGGCGCAGGCGAAGTAGCTGTAGCAAGCGACCCGATCGACGCAACGGTGGGGCGAATCGGGACGGTCGGTCACGAGGTTGGCCCCGTAGATGGACGCGATGCAGCGCAGCCGCTCAGGGAATGCGGCCGCGGCCCACACCACGAAGGGGCCGCTCATGCAATAGCCGACCGCGCCGATCCGGCTCGCGTCCGCCTGCGCGTGCGCATCGACGAAACGCAGGAGCGCTTCGGTGTCGCGTTCCGTGGTGGCGCGGTCGAGCGAATGCATGTGGCCGAACATTTCGGCATAGCCAGCGTCGGTGCGCTCGCGCAGAACGTAGTCGGGGGTGCGGCGATAGTAGAGGTTGGGCAGCACCACCAGATAGCCGACCGCCGCGATCCGGCGCGCCATGTCGTGCAACTCCTCGCGTTTGCCGGGGGCATCCATGTAGAACAGCACCACCGGGAAAGGGCCGTCCTCCTCAGGGTAGACGACGAATGAATTCATCGCGCCGTCGGCGGTCGTGATGTCGCGGTGTTCCTCGATCATGGTGGGTCTTTCTCGATATGACGGTCGGGACGAGGACCTCACTGTAGCGAAGCCGGCAGGCGCCAGCGCGGCAACGCTCACGGCGCGACCCGATCCAGGCACGCGTCGAGCGCGCGCATCCCCTCGGCCACGCGCGGGCCCGGCCGAACGACCGTGTCGTTGGCCTGTTTGTCCAAGACGCAGACGCGCTGCTCGCGGACGGCTCGGATGCCGGCCCAGCCTGGCCG
>JALYHO010000250.1 GCA_030776545.1 Pseudomonadota bacterium
CAGCACGGTCTCGGCGTCGTTGGCGCCGACGCCCCAGCCCATGCGCATGTGCGCCGCCGCGATCCGCTCGTGCAAGGCGTCGTCGCGCGTGGTCACGGCGCCCATCAGCACGTCGCCGCCGCCCGACGGGTATTTGGTCAACGCGTGCACCGACACATCGACCGCCAGAGGCTCGGCATCGTCGCCGAGTCGAAACGGGTCGAAGGCGAGTCCGGCGCCCCAGGTGTTGTCGAGTGCGACCAGGGCACCGCCGGCACGCGCCGCGCGCACCAGACCGGGCAGGTCGGGAAATTCCATCGTGACCGACCCCGGCGCCTCGATCCAGACCAGCCGGGTCGCGGGTGAGACGAGCGCGGCCAGTCCGGCGACGTCCAGGGGGTCGTAGAAGCGATGCGCGATGCCCCAGCCCGCCAGCTCGTGGCGCGCGAATTCCTTGCCCGGATGGTAGGCGTTGTCGGGAATCAGGACCTCCTCGCCACTGCGCAACAGCGCCATGTCGGTCAGCGCGATGGCCGCGAGTCCGCTCGGCACCAGCACGGTGTGCAGGCCGCCTTCCAGCGTCGCGATCCGCTCTTCGAGCAGGAAGCTCGTCGGGGTTCCGTGCAGGCCGTAGGTATAGCCGGTCTTCTCCTTCCAGTCGCGCGCGCGCATCGCCGCGACGCTCGGGAAGATCACCGTCGATGCCTTGAAGACGCCGGGCTGAGGGGCCTGGAAGCCCGCCGGCGGCACGTACGGGTGGTGGATCAGGTGGGTTTCGATCGTCGCCATGCGCGGGGGGACCAGTGAGGATGCTTCGAGGAACGCTCAGATCGGAACGGCGACCAGGTCGTGGCCCTGGGTGCCGACGATACGGGCGCGCGTGAATTCACCGGCCTTGAGCGTCTTGGAGGCTTTTTCGGGCGGCAACAAGTGGACGGCGCCGTCGATCTCCGGTGCGTCTGCGTAGGTCCTGCCGACGCCACCCTTGCGCCCCAGGGCGGGCGCCGAGTCGACCAGCACTTGCATCGTCGCGCCGACCCGCTGCGCCAGCTTGGCCGCGGACACGGCTTCGGCCACCGCCATGAACCGGGCGCGGCGCTCTTCGCGCAGCGCGAGCGGCAGCATGCCGGGCAAGTCATTGGCAGCGGCGCCCGACACCGCCGAATAGGCGAAACAGCCGGCCCGGTCGATGCGCGCTTCGCGGAGGAAATCGAGCAGATGCTCGAACTCGGCCTCGGTCTCGCCCGGGAAGCCGGCAATGAAGGTGCTGCGAACGACGAGTTCGGGACACGCCTGACGCCAGCGCAACAAACGCTCCAGGTTTTTCTCGCCGCTGGCGGGTCGTTTCATGCGCCGCAGCACGTCGGGATGGGAGTGCTGGAACGGCACGTCGAGGTAGGGCAGGATGCCCCCGGAAGCCATCACCGGCAGGATCTGATCGACGTGCGGGTACGGATAGACATAGTGCAACCGTACCCACGCACCATGCGACGCGGCCAGGAGGGCGAGCTGGCCGCACAGCTCGGTCATGTGGGTCTTGACCGGCCGACCGTCCCAGAAACCGGTTCGAAACTTGACGTCGACCCCGTAGGCACTGGTGTCCTGGCTGATCACGAGCAATTCCTTGACGCCGGACTCGAAGAGACGCCGGGCCTCTCCGAGGACCTCGCCGATCGGTCGCGAAACGAGGTCGCCGCGCATGCTCGGGATGATGCAGAACGTGCAGCGGTGGTTGCAGCCCTCGCTGATTTTCAGGTAGGCGTAGTGGCGCGGCGTCAGCTTGACCCCTTGCGCAGGCACCAGGTCGACGAATGGATCGTGCGGCTTCGGGCTGTGCCGATGCACCGCGTCCATCACCTCCTGGGTGGCGTGCGGGCCGGTCACGGCGAGCACGCTCGGGTGGATCTGGCGCACCAGGTTGGCGCCGCCCGGGTCGGCCTTCGCACCGAGGCATCCGGTGACGATCACCCGTCCGTTCTCGGCCAGCGCCTCGCCGATGGTGTCCAGGCTTTCCTTGACCGCGTCGTCGATGAACCCGCAGGTGTTGACGATGACCAGATCGGCGCCGGCGAAGGTCTTGGAGGTGTCGTAGCCCTCGGCCCGGAGCTGGGTCAGGATCAGTTCGGAGTCGGTCAGCGCCTTGGGGCAGCCGAGCGAAACGAAACCGATCTTGGGGGCCGCGGGCGCGGTCGGGGGGGCAAGTGCGGCATCGGTCATGCAGCGATTTTCGCCGATTCGGCGGGCGGGTTCGAAACGGGCCTTGCGCCCCCGGGTTCGACCGCTTCGCGGCCGCTAGCGTTTGGGCGGCTTGATCACCGGAAATATCGCCCCGGCCTGCTTGGCCATCTGCTCCTGCACCTGCGTGAACATCTTGCGCGACTGCTCGACGTAGTTGCTCATCAGGTTCTGCACCATGGGCGTCTGCCCACTCACGAACTGGGCCCACATTTCAGGCGTCTGGACCGTGGGGTCGTAGAGGGTCTTGGACTGCTCGGCCATGCGCGCCTGGATGTCGGTGAAGGTCTGCAGATTCTTCTCGAGGTAGGAGCCCATCATGCCCTGCATCGAGTGACCGTAGAAGCGGATGATTTGCGCCAGCGTCGCCGCCGAGAACATCGGCACGCCGCCGCCCTCCTCTTCGAGAATGATCTGCAGCAAGATGCTGCGCGTCAGGTCTTCGCCGGTCTTGGCATCGCGGACCTCGAAGGTCTCGGCGGCCAGCACCATCGCCTTGACGTCGGCCAGCGTGATGTAGGTGCTCAGTCGCGTGTCGTAGAGGCGCCGGTTCGGGTATTTCTTGAGCACCCGGGAGCCGCTCGGGCCGGAGGCCACGCGTTCGCCCGGGGGCGCAGGCGCCGGCTTCGCAGTCGTGTCGGCCTGGACGGGGCGGCGTGATGAGGCCATCGAGAAGACTCCTGGATCTTGTGCAGAGCACAAAGATTCTAGAAGCGCCTGCAGACGGACTCCGGAGGGGTTTTCCCTTCGGCGTCCGGGCGGGGCGGCGACCGCTCAGGGCGGGTATTCAGGGCTGGTACTGCCAGGCGTTGTTGACGACCTTGACCATCACCCGCGCACGCTGGTCGAGGCCGAGATGATCGGCCGCGGACATGTTGAAGATGCCGTGCGCGCCGTGCACCTCCTTCGCGTTCTCCAGCGCATCGCGCAATGCGCTGCGGAACTGGGGCGTGCCGGGCTGGGCTTTCTTGAGCGCCTCGGTCACCGCCGACTGCATCAACAGGCCAGCGTCCCAGACGTGGGCCCCGAAGGTCGAGCTCGACCCCTTGCCGTAGGCGGCTTCGTACCTGGCGACGTATTCGAGTGCCGACTTTCGTACCGGATGGGAGGCGGGCAGCTGACTGGCCACCAGCACCGGACCGGCGGGCAACAAGGTGCCCTCCACGTCCTTGCCACCGACCCGCAAATAGTCGTTGTTGGCCACGCCATGGGTCTGGTAGTACTTGCCCGTGTAGCCACGCTCGTGGAGCGTGCGCTGCGGAAGCACGGCGGGCGTGCCCGACGCGGCGATCAGCACGGCGTCGGGCCTGGCGGCGACGATCTTGAGGATCTGCCCGGTGACCGACGTGTCGTTGCGGGCATAACGTTCGCTCGCCACGACGGTCAGCCCCTTGAGCGCGGCGGCCTTGGCGAACTCTTGCGACCAGCCTTCGCCGTAGGCGTCGCTGAAGCCGATGAAGCCGACCGTCTTGACCCCGGCGTCGGCCATGCTGGAGGCGATGGCGAGCGACATCATGATGTCGTTCTGCGGGGTCTTGAAGACCCAGCGCCGCTTGGCGTCCATCGGCTCGATGATGCGCGCCGAGGCCGCGACCGAGATCATCGGGGTCTGGCTGTCGGCCGCCTGGTCGATCATGGCCAGCGACGTCGGCGTGGTGCTCGAACCGAGAATGATGTCGACCTTGCTCTCGGTGATCAGTTTGCGGGTGTTGCTGACCGCCTGGCTCGGATCGGAGGCGTCGTCGAGCACGATGTAGTTGACCTTCTGCCCGCCGATGGTCGCGGGCATCAGGGCGATCGTGTTCTTTTGCGGAATGCCGAGCGACGCGGCCGGACCGGTGGCCGAAATCGTCACGCCGACGTTGACATCGGCGTGGGCGTCGAAGGTGATGGCAGCGAAGGCGGCTGCCCACGCGAGTAAGGTCTTTTTCAACAGCATGGCGGCTCCGAATGTCGATGGGCAGGGCGCGCGTGGTGGTTCACGCCGCGCCAGCGGGATGCGGAAGTGTCGAGTGCCGGGAGGCCTGTTCGTCAGGACAAGCCCGCACGCTCTCGGCTCAGTGCACTTCTTTCAACCACGCCAGCAAGTGTCGCTCAGGCAGACTCAAACCGGTGCGGCGCAGCGGCTTGAGTTCGGCCCCGGGGCGGACCTCCCCGGTCAGCAGCGCCAGCACGCGCGGGTGCACGTAGGCCTTGCGGCACACCGAGACCGTGTTGCCCAGGCGCGCCGCCACTTGCTCCAACAAGCGTTTGGTGCCGGCCAGGGTGGGCTGGGCGGCTTCGTCGGGGGCCAGTGCGCGCCACAGTTCCAGCGCGTGGACGCTGCCGTGCCAGGTCCGGAAATCCTTGGCGGTGAAATCCCCGCCGCTGGCCGCACGCAGGTAGTCGTTGACCTCCAGCGACCCGACCGAGTGGGCGTTGCCGGCCGCATCGAGGAACTGGAACAGCTCCTGACCGGGCAACGATTGGCAGCGCTTGACGATCCGGGCCACGCGGCGATCCTGCAGCGACACCGCGTGGTCGACCCCGCTCTTGCCCCGAAACCGCAGGGTGATGGCGTCGCCCGCGACCTTGACATGGCGGTTGCGCAGCGTCGTCAAGCCGAACGAGCCGTTGCTGCGTGCGTATTCGTCGTTGCCGACCCGCATCAGCGTGGTGTCGAGGAGCCGCACGATCGCCGCGATCACGGTCTCCCGCACCACCCGCTCGCCGACGGGGGCCGCCAGGTCGCGCTCGACCGCCGCGCGTATGCGCGGCAGCGCAGCGCCGAAGTCGAGCATGCGGTCGAACTTGGTCTCATCCCGGGCGAGGCGCCATTTCGCGTGGTAGCGATATTGCTTGCGCCCCCGCGCATCGCGTCCCGTGGCTTGCAAGTGGCCATGCGGCAGCATGCAGATCCAGACTTCCGAGTACGCCGGCGGAATCGCCAGCGCCCGGATGCGTTCGAGTTCGGCCCGGTCGCGCAGCGCCGCGCCGTCGGGACGACGGTACGTGAAACCGTCGCCGCGCCGCTGGCGCCGGATCCCGGGCGCGGTGTCGCTCACGTACACCAGGCCGTGCGGGATCTCGGGCGTCGCGAGACCCGACGGGGTGGTCATGGTCAGACGCCGTCCGCCACGGCCGGTGGCACCCACACGGGCGGCTCGCGCACCGGCTCCGGCGCGTCACCGGGCTGCGGGTCGTCGACCGGCACGGGG
>JALYHO010000251.1 GCA_030776545.1 Pseudomonadota bacterium
ACCTCGACGCCCGCCTGGCCGAAGGGGATGTCACGACCCACACGTTGCCGCTGCTGGGCGTGCCGTTCGCGGTCAAGAACCTCTTCGACGTGGCCGGCCTCACCACCTTGGCCGGCTCGAAGATCGAACGGGGCCGCCCCGCCGCCGCGCACGACGGCCCGCTGCTGGTGCGCCTGGCCGCAGCCGGCGCGGTGCTGGTGGGGGCGCTCAACATGGACGAATACGCGTACGGGTTCACCACCGAGAATTCGCATGAAGGGCCCTGCCGCAACCCGCACGACCTGACCCGCATCGCCGGTGGCTCGTCGGGGGGGTCGGCAGCTGCGGTCGCGGCCGGACAGGTGCCGATCACGCTGGGCTCGGACACCAACGGCTCGATCCGCGTGCCTGCCTCTTTGTGCGGCACCTTCGGCCTCAAGCCGACCTATGGTCGCCTGCCGCGCAACGGCAGCTACCCGTTCGTCGCGAGCCTCGACCACCTCGGCCCGTTCGCCCGCAGCGCGTCGGACCTGGCGCTGGTCTACGACGCGATCCAGGGCCACGACCCGCATGACCCTGGGTGCGTGGCGCGGCCGGTCGAGCCGACGGCCGAGGCGCTGGCGCGCGGCATCGGCGGCCTTCGAGTCGCGACGCTGGGCGGTTACTTCGAGCAGAACGCGGACATGCAGGCGCGTGCCGCGGTGGCCAGGGTCGCGCATGCGCTCGGCGCGCTGCGCACCGTCGAACTTCCCGGGGTCGACCGGGCCCGCGCCGCCGCCTTCCTGATCAGCAACGCCGAGGGCGCCGCCTTGCACCTTTCGGACCTGCGGTCCCGGGCCGCCGACTTCGAACCGCTGTCACGTGATCGCTTCCTCGCCGGCGCGCTGTTGCCTGCCGCCTGGGTCCAGCAGTCGCAACGCCTGCGTCACTGGTTCGCGCTCCGAGCGGCCGAACTTTTCGAGGAGTTCGACTTGTTGCTCGCGCCGGCCACGCCGTGCGCTGCCACCACGATCGGCACCGAATGGATCGAGATCGGCGGCCAGCGGCTGCCGGCACGCGCGAGCATGGGACTGCTGACCCAGCCCATCTCGTGCATCGGACTGCCGGTCTGCGCGGTGCCGGTCTGGGGGGAACACGACGCCCTGCCGATCGGCGTGCAGGTGATCGCCGCGCCCTGGCGAGAAGACCTGGCGCTGCGCGCCGCATCCTATTTGCAGGCGGCCGGCGTGGCCACGTCCAGGGCGGCGGTGCTTTGATGCAGATCAATGTGCCCGAGGTGCTTGCCGAGGTGACGACCGCATTCGAGCGCTACGAAACCGCCTTGGTCACCAACCAGGTCGAGGTGCTCGACGAACTTTTCTGGTCCTCGCCGCTCACCGTGCGCTACGGCGTCGCCGAAAACCTGGTGGGGATAGAGGCCATCCGGGCGTTTCGGGCTGCCAGACCTTCCAGCGGCCTCGCGCGCACCTTGTCTGCCACGGTCATCACGACCTTCGGGCGGGACTGCGCCACCACCATGACCGAATTCCGCCGCGCGGGCAGTCCGCACGTCGGGCGCCAGAGCCAAAGCTGGGTCCGGATGCCGGACGGCTGGCGCGTCGTCGCCGCCCATGTCAGCCTCGTGGACCTCTGAGGCTCGGACGTTCTGGCCTGCCGTCGCGCTCGAGCATGGGGCCGCGCGACCCAGGCAGACCGTTCGCTGCCGTGGCGCATCGTCGCGGCCCCTGTCAGCCTCGTGAACCTCCGATGCTCGTACCATCGACGTCATGAGCGACCTTCCCTCCCTGCTGCCCGCGGCCCGGGCCAACCTGGCGGAACAGGTCTATGCCGCGCTCAAGGGCGAGATCCACGACTTCCAGCTGGTCGCGGGCGACCGATTCTCGGAAGCCGAACTCGGCCACCGGCTGGGCGTGAGCCGCACGCCGGTGCGGGAGGCGTTGTTTCGACTCCGCAACGAAGGCTTCCTGGACGTCGAACCCAAGCTCGGCTGGTTCGTCAAGCCGATCGACTTCGCCATGCTCGAGCAGCTCTACGACCTGCGCGTGGTGCTCGAGCACGCGAGCGTGCTGCGCCTGTGCGCTCGCACCGAGGATCCGCCCGAACTCGGTGCGCTCAAGGACACCTGGCAAGTGCCGGCGTCGGAGTGGCTCTCCGATCCACGCCAGGTCGGCACGAACGACGAGCAGTTCCACGCCACGCTGGTGCGTGCCGCGGGCAATGCTGAACTGGCTCGCGTTCACTGGGACGTGACCGAGCGCATCCGCATCATCCGGCACCTGGATTTCACCCGCCCCGACCGCATCGAAGCGACGTATGTCGAGCACGCCAAGATCCTGCGCGCCGTCATTCATCGCAAGCCCGAGCAGGCCCAGATGCTGTTGAAGGCCCACATCGAGCAAAGCAAGGCGGAGGTTCGCAAGATCACGCTGCATACCTTGCACGAGGCGCGCACCCGCATGGCCCGGTAGTCGCCCCGCTCCCCGCCGCTCCGCAGGCACGGGTTTTGCTGCATCCCAACTGGTATACCACAGCGGGCACCAAAGTGCGGCGCTGCCCCTTCCCTAGCGGAGACCTCCATGACGAATCCCCCCGACGCTTCCCGCCGCCGCTCGCTGGCACGCCTTTCGGCACTCTCGCTGGCGTCCCTGTCGCCGTGGGCCCTGCGCGGCGCCGCGGCGCAGACGCCGCTCACGGTGGGCGTGATCTACGTGGGTCCACGCGACGACTTCGGCTACAACCAGGCGCAGGCAGCGACTGCCGCCGAGATCAAGAAGATGCCGGGGGTCAAGGTGGTCGAGGAGGAGAACGTCCCGGAGACGGCGGCGGTCACCAAGACCATGACGGGCATGATCAAGCAAGACGGCGCCAAGCTGCTTTTCCCGACGTCCTTCGGCTACTTCGATCCGTACATGGTGGGCCTGGCGGCCAAGGAACCCGATGTCCGGTTCTCGCATTGCGGCGGCATGTGGACCGAGGGCAAGCATCCCAGGAACACCGGCAGCTACTTCGGCTACATCGACGAGTGCCAGTACCTCAACGGCGTGATCGCCGGGCACATGTCGAAGAGCAAGAAAATAGGATTCGTCGCCGCCAAGCCGATTCCGCAGGTACTGCGCAACATCAACGCCTTCACGATGGGGGCGCGTTCGGTCGACCCGACCATCACCACGACGGTGATCTTCACCGGCGAATGGTCGATGCCGGTCAAGGAAGCCGAGGCGACCAACAGCCTGGCCGACCAGGGGATCGACGTCTTCACCATGCACGTCGACAGTCCCAAGGTCGTGGTCGAGACCGCCGCCAAGCGCGGCAAGATGGTCTGCGGTTACCACGTCAGCCAGGCCAAGCTCGCGCCGGCGGCCTATCTGACCGGCGCCGAATGGAACTGGACCACGGCCTACAAGACCATCATCGACGCGGCACAGACGGGCAAGCCGCATCCCAACTTCCTGCGCGGCGGCTTGAAAGAGGGCTACGTGAAGATGTCGCCGTACGGCGCGATGGTCCCGGACCCGGCGAAGAAGATGGCCGACGATGTCAAGGCCAAAATGATCGCGGGCAGCTTCGACATCTTCAACGGCGGCTTGAAGAACAACAAGGGCGTCATCGTCATCCCGGCCGGCAAGCCCATCAAACAGACCGATCCGGTGCTCGAGGGCATGAACTACCTGGTCGAAGGTGTCGTCGGCTCGGTCTGACCCGGCGTTCCAAGAGGGCGGTCATGCACAAGAGCCTCGTCGATGCCTTGCTGCCGGTCGGTGCGCTGGTCGGCGCACTGCTCTTGTTCGGCCTCTTCGTCTGGCTCGGGGGCGCGAGCCCGGTCGACACCTGGATCCTGCTTTTCAAAGGCGCGTTCGGGGACTGGTTCTCGTGGCAAAACACGCTCACGCGGTCGGCGCCTCTCATGCTGACCGCGCTTTGCGTGGCGCTGCCGGCGCGGGCCGGTTTGGTCGTGATCGGTGGCGAAGGCGCGCTGGTGCTGGGCGGCCTGGCGGCCGCCGCGGTCGCGCAGTTGGCGCCGCTGCCTGGCAACCTGATCGGAACGGTGATCGTGTGCGTGGCCGGCTTCGCGATGGGCGGCGCGTGGATCGTGCTGGCCGGCGCGCTGCGCCAGTACCGCGGCGTCAACGAGACGATCTCGAGCTTGCTGCTGGCCTACACCGCCATCGCGATCTTCAAGCAGTTGGTCGAAGGACCGCTGCGCGATCCGACGACCCTCAACAAGCCCTCGACGCGCGCCCTCGACGACACCATACGCATCAGCGGCATCTTCGGCTCGGACGTGCACTGGGGCTTTGCGGTCGGCGTGCTCGCCTGCGTCGTTCTCGGCCTCTGGCTCGCGCTCACCGCACGCGGCTTTTCGATACGGGTCGTGGGGGGCAACCCGCGCGCCGCGCAGTTGGTCGGCTTGCCAGCGAGCGGCCTCATTCTTCTGGCCTGCATGCTGGGTGGGGGCAGCGCGGGCCTCGCCGGCGCGATCGAGGTCGCGGCGGTGCATACCAATGCCAACGCTTCCCTGATCGCAGGGTATGGCTACGCCGGCATCCTGGTGTCCTTCATCGCACGCCACAACCCGTTCGCGATCATTCCGGTCGCCGTCCTGTTCGGCGGCTTCGGCGCGGCCGGCAGCCTGCTCCAGCGTCGACTCGGGCTGCCCGACGCGTCGGTGCAGGTGCTGCAGGGAATCGCCTTCGTGCTCATCTTGGCGAGCGAATCGCTGCGCAGCATCGACCGGACCGCGCTCGCGAGCAAATGGCGCGGGCGTGCGACGCCCGAGCCGATCGAGCCGGGCGCACGAGTCTCGGTCGCCGGGGCGAGCGCGATGGAGCGAGTCGCATGACGAGCGAAGCCATGTTGCCGTTCCTCGCCGCGATCGTCGGCGGCGCGCTGCGCGTCGGCGTGCCCTTCCTGTTCGTGAGCCTCGGCGAGTGCCTGACCGAGAAGTCGGGCCGCATCAACCTCGGCCTCGAAGGCGTGCTGGTGCTCTCGGCAATGGCCGGCTTCGGCGGTGCCTATCTCACCGGCTCGCCCTGGCTCGGCGTGGCGCTGGCCGCTTGCGCCGGTGCCGCGCTGGCACTGGTCCACGGTGTGCTCTGCTCGCTGCCGCGCGTCAACGACGTCGCCACCGGCATCGCGCTGATGCTGTTCGGCACGGGCCTCGCCTTCTATCTCGGCAAGCCGCTGATCCAGCCGCAGGCTACACAGCTGCCGGGGCTCGCGCTGGGCGGCTGGAGCGATTCGTCGGTGGTCCAGGCGGCGCTGCAGGTCAATCCACTGCT
>JALYHO010000252.1 GCA_030776545.1 Pseudomonadota bacterium
GCCTGCGCCCCCAGCAGTCCGACGGCGAGGAGCAGCGTCGCGGTCGCCGTTGCGAACGGGCGGCCGCGCCAGGCGAGCCAGGCCAGCAGCAGGTGCGGAACGAAAAAGAGCGGCGACGGGTTCGCGCCCTCGCCGCGGGGCCAGGCGAGCCACCAGGCGGCGATGGCCAGCACGCCCGAGGCCGCACCAAGGGCGAGCAGGTGCGGGCGCAGGATCGCAGGCAGTTCGGAAGCTATCCGGGAAAGGCGGCCATCGGACACGGGAAAACAGACGAAAAGATTGGAAAGGTCGACCGGGGCAGGGGCCGCGGCTCGAACGATAGGCTGCGCGTGGTCGCGACTCGAGGCCATGCTTGGAATCGTAAGGCGGAACGCAAAAAGAAAAAGCCACCTCAATAGGTGGCTTTTCGATGCGGTCAACCCGGTCTGGGGTTGCGCTGTCGGAGCACTTTCGAGCTCAAACCGAAAAATCGTCCAGCTTGGCGCCGCTGCCTAGCGCCGCCTTGAGCCACTTCGGTTGCAGGCCGCGCCCGCTCCACGATTCCCCCGTCGCTTTGTTGCGATATTTTGCAGCGACCTTATTGCCTTTTCCGCCACGAGGCTTGCCGGGTCCGCGGGCCGACAAATCGGCGACGCTCAGACCGTATTCGTCCATCAGGGCACGGACTTTTGAAACCGCGTCGGATCGATTTTGCGTGCGGGTACGCTCGATTTCCTGCTCCAGCGCTTCTTTCTGGGCAATGAGTTCTTTCAAAGTGGCCATGCTGATCGGATGCACCGTATGGCGCGAAGTTGAGAATCACCCATAATTGCGCGAGACTGGTCAAAAGTCAATACCTGCCGCACGGCGATCGGTGGCCGTTCAGTCCCCGGTGGGTGGCGGCGGGACATAACCCGCCGGCTGCTCGGCCCCGGTTCCGAAAAAGAAATTCTCCATTTGTCGCGCAAGATACTGGCGCGCGCGCTGGTCGGCAAGATTGAGTCGATTCTCGTTCACCAGCATGGTTTGGTGTTTCATCCACAACTGCCACGCTTCTTTGCTCACTTGATTGTAAATTTTCTTTCCAAGCTCGCCGGGGTAGGGCGAGAAATCAAGGCCCTCGGCTTCTTTCTTGAGGTAAATGCACTGAACGTTGCGTGCCATCTGGTGTTCCTTGGACGGTGAGTTTCGGGGGACGAGGCGGCGGGATTGCCGGCTCGTCAGCTCAATTTCTTGACCAACACTTGCGAGCGCCGATCCCAGTTGTATTTCCGCTTGCGTGCTTCGGGCAACCATTCGGGGTCGACCTGCTCGAATCCCCGCTTGATGAACCAGTGCATGGTTCGCGTGGTCAGCACGAAAATGCTGTCGAGCCCGAGTCCCTTGGCGCGCTGCTCGACACGCTTGAGAATGCGTTCGCCGTCGCCCTGGCTCTGCACCTGGGGCGAAACCGTGAGCGCTGCCATCTCCGCGGTTCGGGCCTCCGGGTAGGGGTAGAGGGCTGCGCAGCCGAAAATCACGCCGTCGTGCTCGATCACCGTGTAGTGGCCGATGTCGCGCTCGATTTCGGTCCGGCTGCGCGTGACCAGGGTGCCGTCCTGCTCGAAGGGCCGTATCAGTTGCAATACCCCGCCGATGTCGTCGGACGTCGCTTCACGCAGGCTTTCGAGTTTCTCGTCGACCACCATCGTGCCGACACCGTCGTGCGTGAACACTTCCATCAGAAGCGAGCCGTCCATCGCGAACGGAAGGATGTGGGAACGTTCGACGCCGCCACGGCACGCCCGCACGCAATATTGAAGATAAAAGGCCGGTTCGGAGGGACTGGTCGGGGGCGGCAGTGCGGCGAGCAATTTCTCCGCGTCGGCCAGTGCGAGCTCGGTGTCGATGGGGCTGTCCAGATCGGCGAGGTCTTCGTGTATTCCCGCCACCTCGGTGATGAAAAGGAGTTTGTCGGCTTGCAGCGCGATCGCGGTGCTGGTCGCCACGTCCTCCATCGTCAGGTTGAAGGCCTCCCCGGTCGGCGAAAACCCGAACGGCGAGAGCAGCACCAACGCACCGGTATCGATGGCCTTGCGAATCGCGCCGCCGTCCACTTTTCGAACCACGCCGCTGTGGATGAAATCGACCCCATCGACGATACCGACCGGGCGCGCCGTCAGGAAGTTGCCCGAGATCACCCGGACGATGGCATTGGCCATGGGTGTGTTGGGAAGGCCTTGCGAGAAGGCGGCCTCGATCTCGAAACGGAGCTGGCCGGCGGCTTCCTGCGCGCTGTCGAGTGCCACCGCGTCGGTGATTCGCAGTCCGTGGCTGAAACGGGCAGCGTGTCCCTTGGACCGGAGCTGTTCGTTGACCTGTGGCCGAAACCCGTGCACCAGCACCAGTTTGATTCCCATCGCATGCAGGATCGACAGGTCCTGGGCGAAGGAACTGAGTTTGCCCGCGGCGATCAGCTCGCCTGCGATCGCGACCACGAAGTTTTTTCCGTGATAGGCGTGGATGTGCGGCGCCACGGCGCGAAACCAGGGCACGAAGGTATGGGGGAAGACGAGGCTCAATCGGGGCTCGGGTAATGCGCAGCGACCGCGATTCTGTCATGCCGACCGAGGTCGCGACAGCGCCTAGGAGGGCCAGGACAGCGGGTGGGTCCCGGGGGGCATCGAGGGTCGTGAATAGCCGGCCGGCGTTGCCGAGAAGCGGACCGCCGGGCGCACCGAAGCGAGTTGTCCGTAACCCGAGGGCGCCGTCTCCAGTACGGCATCGAAATCCGGGGCCGGTGCGCTGAAGCCGTCGGCGACTCGGCCCAGGCTGCGCAACCAGGCGCCGGTTCGCGCCAGCGACACCCGAACCTGCCAGCTGCCCCCTGTTTCGCGCTGGCGCAGCAGCGCCACCTGCGCGCCGAACGCCATCAAGGCGCCGCTGGCCATGTCGAGGATCTGCATGGGCAGCGGGCGCGGCGCTGCCGTTGCTGCCGCCCCGGCCCGACACGCCGCGTGACCCTCGGCGAGGTTGAACCCGAGGGCGGCCTGAACCAGCGAGTCGAAGCCGCGCTTTCCGGCCCAGGGACCCGTCTCCCCGTAGGCGGACAGCGACACCATGACGATCCCGGGGCGCATCCGGGCGACTTCTTCGGTTCCGAATCCGAGCCCCGCCAGCGCCCCGGGCCGGTAGCTCTGGACGAAAAGGTCGGCGTCTCGCAGCACCGCGGCGAGCCCTTCGCGACCGCGCGCGGTGCGCAGGTCGGCATGGGCGGAGAGCTTGCCGCGGCTGGTGTCGGCAATGGCGTCGATGTTGGGCAGGGTCGGCGAATTGACCAGGAGGACGTCGGCACCGAACGCCGCCAGGGTGCGCCCGCAGATCGGCCCGGCGAGGATGCGCGTGAGGTCGAGGACGCGCACCCCCTCGAGTGGGCGCGAGGTCTGTGCGAGTGCCCTCCAGGGTCGGGCCGGCGCATCGCCGATGCGTTCGATCGCCACCAGCGGGTCGGCCGCGACGGCCACGGACTGCGGATGGGCGTCCCAGGCGGCGACGTCACGCAGCGCGGCCACCACGAGGCCGGCCTGCGTCGCCGCATGCTCGAACTCGAAGGCGTCGAGGTCGGCCAGTGCCGCGGCGACGGCAGGACGTTCGGTGGCTTCCCCTTCCGGCAGGCCGAGCAGGCGCAACAGGCCGTCGCGATGGTGGGTGAAGTTGGTGTGCACCCGGACCGCGGTGCCCCCGCGACAGGCGTAGAGGCCGGCGATCTTGTCCCAGGCCCGCGGGGTGACCCCGTCGAGCGTGAAATGCAGGCAGGCTTCCAGCGCCGCCTCGCGCATGTCGACAGAAAGGCTTTGGCGCAGGCCGTTGCGGGTCTCGCCGACCCACGCCGCGGCGAGTCCGGCGGCGCCGAACGCGACTTGTGCGGCGGTGCCGACGGCAAAGGATGAAGGAAGGCTGGGTTCGGTCCCGGTGAGATGGGCGCGCTGCAGCGGTTCAGCCGGCAAGCCCGCGTCCCGCCAGAGCGTGGCCAGGGCATGGGTCGGCGGGGTGGTCATGCCCCCGATTCCAAGCGGAGTCGGGCCCTGCGTCAAGAGATCGGCGGCGTAGGCGCGGGTCAGTGCCCGCCGCCGCCGAGATAGGCCGCCTTCACCGCCGGATCGTCGCGCAGTTCGAGCGCCGACCCGTGAACCGAGATCCGGCCGTTCTCCAGCACGTACCCGTAGTCGGCGACCGCGAGGGCGGCGGCGGCGAATTGCTCGACGAGCAGCATCGTCACCCCCTCGCTCTTGAGCCGCTCGATGATCCTGAACACCTCGGCGACCAGGATCGGTGCCAGGCCCATCGACGGCTCGTCGAGCAGCACCACGTCGGGATTGAGCATCACGGCGCGCGCCATCGCCAGCATTTGCTGCTCGCCTCCGGAGAGGGTGCCGGCGAGCTGTTCGCGCCTTTCCTTGAGCCGCGGAAAGAGCTCGAGCGCGCGCTCGAGGTCGGCCTTGACGTCGCCTCGGGGTCGGCTTCCGGTCAGCCGCGCGAAGGCGCCCAGGGTGAGATTGTCGGTCACCGTCATGGTGGCGAACACCCGCCTGCCCTCGGGCGAATGGGCCAGTCCGCGCTTGGCGATCGCGAACGATTCGAGGCCGTCGATGCGCTGTCCGTTGAGCGTGATTTCGCCGGCGCTCGGCGCGATCATCCCCGAGACGGCACGCATCGTCGTCGTCTTGCCCGCGCCGTTGGAGCCGATCAGTGTCACGACCTGGCCCTTGGGAACGTCGATCGAGATGCCGTGCAGCACCTGGACTTTGCCGTAGCCTGCGTAGAGGTTCTTGATGGTCAGCATGTGGGTGTCCTCAGGCCGGGGCGCCGCCGAGGTAGGCCTCGACCACCTTCGGATCGGCCTGTACGTGCGCCGGCGCGCCTTCGGCGATCTTCTGGCCGAAGTCGAGCACGGTGACGGTATCGCACATGCTCATCACCACGTCCATGTGGTGTTCGATGAGGATCACCGTGATGCCGTGGTCCCGGATCTTGCGGATGATGGTCACCAGCTCGGCGATGTCGGGGGCGGTCAGGCCGGCGGCCGGCTCGTCCAGCAGCAAGAGCTGCGGGTCGAGAGCGAGCGCGCGCGCGATTTCGAGCAGACGCTGCTTGCCGTAGGGAAGGTTGCGGGCTTCGTCGAACGCCAGGTCGGCCAGACCGACAAAACGCAGCAAGCCCAGCGCGCGTTCGGCAGCGGCACGGCTTTCGCGGCGGTAGCGGGGGGTGTGCACGGCGACGTCGAACAAGTTGCTCGCGAAGGCGTGGTGCAAGCCGACCTGGACATTCTGGAGGGCGGTCATTTCGCCGAACAGCTGCACGTTCTGGAAGGTGCGGGCGATGCCGGACCGGGCGATCTCGGCCGAGCTGCGTCCCACCACCGATCGCCCAGCGAAATCGATCGTCCCGGCGGTCGGCTGGTAGATGCCGGTCAGGACATTCATCATGGTGCTCTTGCCCGATCCGTTCGGCCCGATCAGGCCGTGGATGCTGCCGCGTCGGACCACCAGGTCGACCTGATTGAGGGCCTTGAGACCGCCGAACTGCATCAGCACGCCCTGCGCCGCGAGCACATCGGGGTGGGCCGTGTCGGCGCCCGCGGCGGACACCGCGTCGGCCTGCGTCGGCGCGACCACGGCATGGGGCACGGGGTGGGGC
>JALYHO010000253.1 GCA_030776545.1 Pseudomonadota bacterium
GTGCAGCCCCAGGCGCGTGCGATGCAAGAGCGCGGCCACCAGCGCCGCGCATGCCGCGCACCACAGCAGCGGCTGCGGGGCGCCCCAGAGCGTGCCATTGGCCAGGCGGCCGAGTGCCGGCGCGATCTGGCCGCCCGGGATCGGAAGGATCAGAAAGGCAAATCCTTGCAGGAAGGTCATGGTGCCGAGCGTCATGATCAAGGGATGGATGCCGGCCCAGGCCACGCCGATGCCGTTGACCAGGCCGACCGCGATCCCGAGAAGCAGCGCCAGGGTGACGCCCCACGCCGGGTCGCCCTGGGTGGCGACGAGGCAGCTGGCCAGGCTCACGACGCTTCCCACGGACAGGTCGATGCCCGCCACCAGGGCGACCACCAGCTGTCCCAAGGTGACGATCAACAAGGCGGCGATCTGTCCGGTGATGTTGATCAGGTTCTGCGGCGCCAGGAAGTTGGTCGCGGCGGCGGCGAGCACGACGAACAGCAGGATGGGCAGGCCCAGGGTGTAGCGGCTGACGCCGGAGCGGATCGCGTTCATGCCTGGATCGCCTGCGACTCGTCCGCGGGTGCGACGCGCTCCCCGCCGCCGTCGGACAGCGCCAGGGCCAGCAGGCTCGCTTCGGTGGCGGAGGCCGCCGCGACATCGCCGACGACGCGACCGCCGCGCACCATGAGGATGCGGTCGCACAGGCCGATCAGCTCGATCAGGTCCGACGACAAGGCCAGCACCGCCCCGCCCTGTTCGGCGAAGGCACGCAAGAGTCCATAGATCTCGGCCTTGGCGCCGACGTCGACGCCGCGCGTCGGCTGTTCGATCAGCAAGGTATCGACACCGGCCGCCAGCCATCGGCCGATCATCACCTTCTGCTGATTGCCGCCCGACAACTCGCCCGCGTCCTGCGCCAGGTCGCGCGCCCGAAGTTGCAGTTGTTCGGCAATGCGCGCGAGCGTCGAGCGATCGCGCGGGGCCCGTTGCATCAGCCCCAGGCGACGCAGCAGGCCCAGGCCGATGTTGTCGGCGATCGGCAGGTCGAGATAGAGCCCCTCGAGCTTGCGGTCTTCCGGTATCAGCCCGATCCCCTGCCGCACGCTCTGCACGACACCGGCGCGCGGGTCGTAACGGCCCGAGTCACCGCCCGACGTGGTGCGAACGATGTCGCTTTCCAGGGGCCTGCGCACACCGGCCAGGGCGCGCACGATCTCGCGCTGGCCCTGCCCCTCCAGGCCCCCCATGCCGACGATTTCACCGCGACGCAAGACCAGTCGGGCATTCGCGCCCCCGGGCGCCAGGATCAGGCGGCGCACGTCCAGCGCCGCGGCCCCGGGCGCGCTCGAGCCCCGGGACGGAAAGAGCGCCTGCAACGGACGTCCGACCATCAGCGTGATCAAGGCCTCTGGAGTCAAGGCGGTGACCGGCTCGGTGGCGACCCACAGGCCGTCCTTCAGCACCGTCACCGTATCGCAAAGCCGGAAGATCTCGTCGAGGCGGTGGCTGATGTAGAAAATCAGCTTGCCCTGCGCTTTCAGCGCCCGGATCAACGATTCGAGTTTGTCGACCTCCGCCCGGTTCAGCGGCGCGGTCGGTTCGTCGAAGATGAACACCGACGCGTCCGTGGACACGCCCTTGGCGATCTCCACCAGTTGCTGCTCGCCGATGCTCAGCGACGCGCAGGCCCGTCCCGGGTCCAGGTCGATGCCGATGCGCTGCAGCACGGCGCGCGCTTCGGCTTGCATCGCCTCGCGGCCGAGCCAACCGAAACGGCTCGGCTCGCGCCCGAGCAGCAGGTTTTCGGCCACCGTCAGGTTCGGCAGCACGGTCAACTCCTGGAACACGGTGGAGATCCCGGCGCGGCGAGCCGCAGCCGGGCCATGCAGGTGATGCACCGTTCCGTCGATGATCAACTCGCCGGAATCGGGCGAGTGCACCCCGGCGAGCAGCTTCATGAGGGTGGACTTGCCGGCCCCGTTCTCACCCGTGATGGCGTGCACCGATCCGGCCCGGCCCGTCAGGCTGACGTCGCGCAAGGCGGCCACGGCGCCGAAGGACTTGCACATGCGCCGCAGCACGATGGGGTCCGCCCGTCCGCCTGCCGGGACGGCGCGCGCACTGTCGACTTTCATCGCGTCGACGGCTCAGCGCTTGAACGATTCCTTCAGCGTCGCCTCGGGCAGCGTCGACGGCAGCCAATAGGCGTCGCTGAGATCGGGGCGGTAGAACTTGTCGAGGTCGGCCTGGGTCACCGGCGCCGGCGCCGAGAAATAGGACCGATACATCGGCTTGCCTTCCAGCAGCGCCACCGCGGCGCGCACCGTGGCGACGCCCAGCCCCGGCGTGAACAAGGGCGCGATGCTCTTGACCCCGGTTTGTTTCCAGGCTCGCAAGAAGCCGTTGTTGCCCTCGCCCGTCATCGGCACCAAGGGCTTGCCGCTTTCCTTGAACACGTCGAGGCAGGCGCGCGTCATCTCGGCACCCGAGAACCAGATGCCGTCGACGGCGTTGCCCGAGAGCACGAGGTTTTCACACAACTGCTTGCCCTTGGCATAGCCCCAATCGCCGAACACCTCTTGGGTGATCTTGATGTCCGAACCGGCCAGGGACTTGCGGAACCCTTCGTAGCGCAGCGTTTCCTCGTCGACGCCGGCGATCCCGCGGAACGCCCAGACGCTGCCCTTGCCCTTGAGTTCTTTCTTCAAGTATTCACCGCCCTGCCGACCGAAGACCTCGCCGCCCGCGCCGATCTCGACACTCGACTGCATGGCCTTGCCGAACGCGCCGAAGACGATGACCGGGATGCCGGACTTGGCCGCCTTGTCGGCCAGCGGCGCGCCGATGGCCGCCGAGATCGGGCCGATGATGATGGCGTCGACCTTCTTGGTCAGCAGGTCCTCGACGTCTGCCACTTGCTTGGCCGCCTGCCAGTTGGCCTCGACGAAGATGAATTCGCCGATGTTCTTGTTCTGCGACGCGGCATAGCGCATTTCCTGGATCATCTGCACGATCCAGGTGTTGCCCACGCCACCGAACGACACGCCGATGCGCCACGGCGGCGCCTTCTTGAACTCATTGGGCTTGGTCTGCTCTTTCGACGTCGGCGACATCAAGCCGTTGGGCAGAAGTTCGACATCGGCGGCGAACACCGGCAGGCTCCAGCTGCCGACCGACAACAGCGTGGCAAGCCACACCCGGGACAGGATCGAGGATCTGGACATTCATGCTCCCGAAAAGGCTGGGTCAGGGAATGCAACCGGGCAGAAAGCACCGGCGGGCAATGAAAGCGATTCACATTTTCGCTTTTATTCGTATGTTTTCATCTTGATTCGTTTCCGAGGGTCCGTCTTCGGTGCTTTCCCTAGGCGGCCTTCACCGCGAGCAGGTCGACGCGACGACCTTCCGGCGTCGGCGCCGTTCAGGCCGCGACCACGCAACGCACCTTGGCATGACTCAGCAGTTGCGTGAACGGGGGTGGCGGAACGGCATCCGTGTAGAGCCGGTCCAGGTGGTCGAAACGTGCCAGTTCGACCATGGCCAGGCGATGGAATTTGCTATGGTCCGCAGCCAGCCACACTTCGCGCGATTGTTCGAGGATGGCCCGCGCGACGCTGACCTCCCGGTAGTCGAAATCACGCAACGACCCGTCCGCTTCGATACCCGAAATTCCGATCAGCGCGAGATCGACCTTGAACTGGCGAACGAAGTCGACGGCGGCTTCACCGACGATGGCGCGGTCCGCCGAACGCACGCTTCCACCTGCGACGAACAGCTCGCAATCGGGATGGTCGCTCAGGATCGCCGCGACGTTGAGGTTGTTGGTGATGACGCGCAGGCCGCGATGCTCCGACAGTTCGTGCGCGATCGCTTCGGTGGTCGTGCCGATGTTGAGGATCATCGAACAGCCGTTCGGCACGTCGCGTGCGATGGCCTTGGCGATGCGGCGCTTGGCGGCCTCGTTGAGGAGCCTGCGCTGCAGGTAGGCGATGTTCACCGTGGTCGATGCCGGCAAGCACACCCCGCCATGAAAGCGCGCCAGGAGACCGCTCTCGGCAAGCATCCGCACATCCCGCCGCACGGTTTGCAGCGTCACGCCAAAATGCTCGGCCAACGCTTCCACCGAGATCGTGCCGTGCTGTCGCACCTGTTCGATCAGCTGAATCTGGCGTGGAAGAAGCTGCATTCGTTTCGAGTCTAAACGAACACAAACGAACACCGATGGGTTTTTTTCGCTCATGCGCGACGGCGCTGCTCGCCGCGCCCGGCCCCCTGCGACGCGTGCAGACCGTTGGCGTACATTTGAGCCGACATCCAAATGGGCGACGCTGCGCATCTTCTCCGCCGACATATGACGAATACGCACAACGTGGGAGGCGCAGTGCGCCTGTCACAAGATCCGAACCTCGATATAGCGAGTGACTGCCCCGGCACCGCGGTGGAAGAATGCAGCCGCTAGGCGGCCTGTTGGTGCTGCCGAGCTTTTCCGTGTCACCTGCCGCGGAAGACGCTTTCGTCGTGGGGCGAAAATTCCTGGACGGCATGGCCGCTTACGTCGAACGGTGGCCCGGCAAGGTCACCGTTCTGGTGCGCTCTGGCACTCCCGCGCGGGGGATGGACGACGTCACGGTACGTCCCGGCGAACTGGGCTTCGAACTCGTGGTCGACGGCGATCTGCGCGAAATGGTGTCGCGGCACGCAGTCGTCCTGGGCGCTGCGGGCCGTGAGCAGGCCCATGTGGCCGCCTTGTGCAAGAAAGCGTCCGTTCCCTGCGTGTATGTCACGGAATACACCTTGCTGACGCGCCTGCAAATCGTCTTCGCGGGGACGAGAAATCCGCTGCTGCGCGCTCGACGGTCGTTCTGGGAATGGCGAACCGAACGCATGATGCGCCGGGCGTTGCGCCGGTCGGCAGGCGCTCAGTGCAACGGGACCCCGACCTTCAGGTCATACAAGCACATCGTCCCCAGCCCCTTGCTCTTTTTCGATACCCGCAGCAGTTCGGCCGACATGGCGCAAGACGCCGAGCTGGAGGCCAGGCTCGCCCAACTCATGGGCAACGCGCCGCTGCGGCTTGCGTTTTCCGGACGCCTTGCGCCGATGAAGGGCGCCGATCACCTCATCGACGTCGCCCGCGCGCTCAGCGCTCGCGGGGTGGCCTACACGATGGCGATATGCGGGGACGGCGAACTGGCGAGTTCCATGAGGGAACGGATCGGCTCCCTCCCGGTCGAGATGCGGGGCGTCCTGGATTTCAAGACCGAGCTCCAACCCTTCCTGAAATCGTCATGCGATCTCTTCGTGTGCTGTCACCGGCAAGGGGATCCATCGTGCACCTACCTGGAAACGATGGCCGCAGGCGTGCCCATCGTCGGATACGCCAATGAGGCGTTCGTCGGCGTCAACGAAGCGTCGGGATCGGCCGGTTGGGAAGTCCCGATGAATCGCCCGGAGCTGATGGCGCAGCGCATCGCATCACTGACCCGGCAGGAAATCGCCCTGGCCTCTCGCAAGGCCCTGGCATTCGCCCGGAAACACAGCTGCGAATCCGTGTTCGATCAGCGTATCGAGCACCTGGTCCAAATCGCCAGCGCGAACGTCCGTCGTTCGGTCTGAGCCGCTCCCAACAGGTCAATAGGTCGCCCTTTCCCGTCAAATGAAAACGCTACCGGATTCCGCACCGCCCAGCTTGCACCCCACGTCACACCCATCAGGATCCGAACTGGGGGTTTATTTCCCGCTCTTCGACTGGCTGCGATTCGCCATGGCGTTTCTCGTCATGTGCGCCCACTTCGGCGTGTTTCCCGGTTTCGAGCACGCTGGAAATTTCGGCGTCCAGGTCTTCTTTTCGCTCAGTGGCTGGCTGATCGGAGGCATCTTGTTGAAGACCTCGGCGCCCGCACTCCCCCGCTTCTATTTCAATCGCGCCATCCGGATCTGGACCCCGTACTACCTGGCGCTCTTGTTCATCGTCGCGGGCGGCCTGCTGCACGACAAGAACATCGGCGCGAAATGGATCGAGTTCGTCATCTACAAGACGACTTTCGTCTGGAACCTTTTCGGGACCCAGCAGCTGGCCACCGCCCAGGACTTGATGCCTCTCAAAGGGACCGGCAATCATTTCTGGAGCGTCAACGCCGAGGAACAGTTCTATCTGATGGCGCCTGCCATGCTGGTCTTGCTGCCGGGCTTCGGACGCAAGCCTGTCGTCTGGGGGGTGCTGGCGGCTTGGGCCTGTATCACGGGCAACATCTACGCCGCGGTGATCCTGGGCGTTTTCCTGGCGACACTGCAGGCCCGGTCGCCGGGCTTTCATGAGGGCGCCGCAGCTCGCGCGGTCGCGCTCGTGATCTTGCTGGTCGCCGCCGTCGTCATCGTGACCGGAACCCTCTACCCGAACATCGCCCCGATCGCAGGGGCGATGATCGTGCTGCTGCTCGCGCGCGAGGGACCCAAGAGCCCGGTCGCGGGTTTTTTCGGTGGGCTCTCCTACCAGCTCTACCTCAACCACTGGGTGGGCGGATTCATCGTTCAGGTGGCCTTTCTCACGCTCGGCTACTCGAAGACCAGTCCCTGGGCGACCCTGATCAGCCTCGGGGTGAGCGTCGGGATCGCGGCGGCGCTTTACTGGACCATCGACCGCCCCCTGCTCGCGAAGCGGTCGCGCTTTTTTACACCCGCGCGAGGCCGCCTCGCCATGTCCGCGGGCTACGCGATCCTCGCCCTGGGCATCGCATTCGGCCTGGCGGTAAACCTTCGGACCTGACGGCCTACCGGTCCAGTGCCGGCCGCTTGGGATCGAACGTCCATCCCGGAACGATGAACTGCATCGCCGCGGCGTCGTCCCGGGATCCCAAGCCGTGCTGCAGATACAGCCGGTGCGCGCGCTCGACTTCCACCATGTCGAGCTCGATGCCCAACCCCGGTCGGCTCGGAACCCGCAGCCGGCCGCCCTCGATGCGCCAGGGCTCTTTGGTGAGGCGTTGACCGTCCTGCCAGATCCAGTGCGTGTCGATCGCCGTGACGCGCCCGGGCGCGGCGGCCGCGACCTGCGTGAACATCGCCAGCGAGACGTCGAAGTGGTTGTTGGAGTGCGAGCCCCAGGTGAGGCCCCAGTCGCGACAGGTCTGGGCCACCCGGACCGATCCGGCCAGGGTCCAGAAATGCGGGTCGGCCAGCGGGATGTCGACCGATTGCAGCGCCAGCGCGTGGGCGAGCTGCCGCCAGTCGGTGGCGACCATGTTGGTGGCCGTCGGAAGGCCCGTCGCACGGCGAAATTCGGCCATCACCTCGCGGCCCGAATAGCCTTCTTCGGCGCCGCACGGGTCCTCGGCGTAGGCGACCACGCCGCGCATGTCGCGCATCCGGCGGACCGCGTCCTGCAAGCGCCAGCCCCCGTTCGGGTCCAGGGTCACCCGCGCGGTCGGAAAGCGCTCGTGCAGGGCGACAATCGCCTCGATCTCCTCTTCGCCCCGCAGCACGCCACCCTTCAACTTGAAGTCGTTGAACCCGTAGCGCTCGTGAGCCGCCTCGGCCAGTTGCACGATGGCGCGCGCCGTCAGCGCCGGTTCGTGGCGCCGGCGTGACCAGGTGTCGGCGGCGGCGGGCTCGCTCGCGTAAGGGAGCCCGGTCTTCGATGCGTCCCCGATGAAGAAAAGATAGCCCAGGACCTCGACCGAGTCCCGCTGCTGCCCCTCGCCCAACAACGCGGCCACCGGAACCCCGAGATGCTGGCCGAGCAGGTCGAGCAAGGCGCATTCGACCGCCGTCGCCGCATGGATGGCGATGCGCGAGTCGTAGGTCTGCAGACCGCGTCCGGCGCTGTCGCGAGCGGCGAACCTCGATTGCACCTCGCGCACCAGACGCTGTTGCGCGCCGAGTGGCTGGCCGACGATCAGCTCGCGTGCGTCTTCGAGCGTCCTGCGGATCGGCTCGCCCCCCGGGACTTCGCCAGCGCCCGTGTGGCCGTCGCTGTCGGTCAGGATGAGGAGATTGCGAGTGAAGAACGGACCGTGCGCGCCACTGAGGTTGAGCAGCATGCTGTCCCGGCCGGCCACCGGAACGACGCGCATGCCAGTCACGCGGGGCGTCGCGCCCACAGCGATTTCCGGAGCAGGGCCCTGGGTCACGGCGGCGCCTGCTCCGGCAACACGCGCAAGACTTCGTAGCACGCGCCCATGGTGTGATAGTCGGTCTTGCCGGCGGGGCTCTTGTTGTCGTCGAGCTTGACGTTGTCTTCGGACAGCACCCGGTACCAGGCGCCATGGCGATGGTCGACGAAATGCTCCCAGCTGTAGGTCCAGAGGCGCAGGTACCACTCCCAGTACGCGCTCTCGCCGGTCCGGTGGCCGAGCAGCGCCGCGGCTGCCAGGCTTTCGGCCTGGACCCAGAAGTACTTGTCGGGGTCGCAGACCTGGCCGTCCGGTCCGTAGCCATAGTGCAGGCCGCCGTGCCGCGCGTCCCAGGCCTGGCGCACCGCCTGGTCGAAGAGCGAACGTGCGCGCGGCAGCAGCCAGTCCGGTCCGCGCGACAACTGCGCGGGATGGCGCTCGAGTATCAGCAGGAGCTTGGCCCATTCGGTCAGGTGCCCGGGCTGAAACCCCCACGGTCGGAAGATGTTGGACCGGTCCGCCTTGTTGTAGTCCCAGTCCACCGACCAGTCGGGGCGGTAATGTTCCCAGACCGCGCCGCCGGCCAGCGCCGCTTGCCGCACCGTGACATGATGGGCGAGCGTCTCCGCGCGGTGCAGATAGCGCACCTCACCGGTGGCGTCGAAAGCCGCCAGCAAGGCCTCGCAGAAATGCATGTTGGCGTTCTGGCCGCGGTACGGCGCGAGCACCGACCCGTCGGGGCTGGCTTCGTCGGCATAGAGGCCATGCTCGGGTTCCCAGAAGCGGGCCTCGGCGAGCGCGAAGGTCTCCTCGAGCTCGGTGCGGGCCTCGGACACGCCGGCGCCCAGCGCATGGGCCTGGGCCAGCAGCACGAATGCCAGGCCGTAGCAATGCTGGGTGCCGTCCGTCACCCGGGCACGGACCCCGTCCCATTCCAGGGTCCAGGCGTATCCACCGGTGCCGGGGTCGCGGTGCGCGGTGCGCAGGAAGGCCAGGCCGTGGCGCACGGCGTCGAGGTAGTCGTCCCGTTCGAAGTGGCGGCAAGCCGCCGCGTAGTTGAAAACGAAACGCGCACTGCTGACCAGGTGACGGGTTCGGCGGTCATAGACCGTGCCATCGTCCTTGAAGAAGTGGAAAAACCCGCCGCTCGGGTCGATGCAGCGCGGGTGATAGAAGCCCATCGTGTGCTGCACGTGCGCGACGAGGGTTTGCGGGTTCATGAAGTCGGTCGTCATGCGCGCCTCCTACGCGATTGGCGCGAGCGTATCACCCGGCTCCCCCTGCGGAATCGGAGCGGTCAACCGATCGCCATCAGGCTGGCGTTGCCGCCCGCCGCCGCGGTGTTGACGCTCAGGGCGCGTTCGATCACGAGGGCTTCGAGCGGCACCGCCGTCTCACCGGGCGCGAGACCACGCACGCCGACGATCGGACCGGCGCGCAGGGCGAGCTGGCTCAGCACCAGCGCCAGGGAGGCGCGAGTGCCGTGATGCAGCACGGCGTCGAACGACACGGTCGGCGCGGTCCAGTCCGAGGCCAGCACGATCGCTGCCTGCACGTCCTGGGGCAAGGCCGCGATCAGGGCCTGCGACGCCGCGGTCGACGGCCAGACCGCGCGGCTCCCGACCGCCAGGACGGCGGCCAATTGAACCAGGCGGTCCGCTTCGGACTCGGCCAGGCACAGCACGGCTTCGCGCGCAACGAGCGTGTAGACATTGCGTTCGCCGGTCGGCCCCGCGAGAACGCGGGACAAACCCGAACGCGACAGCCCCGCGAGCCGTTCCGCACAGTCGGCGAGCGCCGGGCGGCCGGTGGCGCGCGCC
>JALYHO010000254.1 GCA_030776545.1 Pseudomonadota bacterium
CGGCTCGATTGCAGCCGATGGCGTGTACCCACGCCACGTCGCGGGCTTCGTCGGGCGCAAAACCGACGCGAAAGGCCGGCCCGACGTCGGCCGCCGGGGTCGCCACCACGTCGTCGTTTGCGCCGCAGCGGCACGACCACCCGAGGTCGCCCGACCCGCGACAACGGACCTCCCGGCCGGTCGGCAGGAAGCGGCCGGACGTGGAGTCGCGAGCCAGCATGTGATCGCGAAATGAAAGGGCCCCGCTCCCGTCGGCCGGCTGGCAATGGGGGTCGACGCGACTGCGCCCGTTGAGCATGCCGAGCGCCCAGTCGAGGCCGGCTTCCGCAGCCTCGAACGCCGCGGCGGTTTCGGCTTCGCGCGTGGCCATGCGTTGCTCGAGGAGGACGTGCTGGGCGGCGAACAGGGCCGACGGCGCGGTCAAGGAGAAGAGCACCAGGGCCACCGCGAGCGTGGCGCTGCCCCTGGCCCGCCGTTGGCCGACCCGAATCCGCAGCCTCGCGCCACCGGGCCTCGACGCGTGGGGCACTGCGGGCTGTCCCTGCAATGTTGTCAAGGCGCGCACGCTCCGACCCGGGTGTCGTTTCGAACCCGCACGGTCGTCCGGAACGTGCGCAAGGCCTGGGCGGTTCCGGGCAATCGGCCTTGCAACTCGATCGCGTAGTGCATGACCCGCTGGCGCGGCGGGCAGCTGGCATCGTGCTCAGGGCAGGGGTTCGCGCAATACGGCGCCAGGGACGTGTCCTGCCAGAAGGGCGCGACGGTCAATTCGGTCACTTCGACCGCCGCCGGGTCCGTCAGGCCCTGCCAGTTGCCGGGGCCGAGCCGCCACTCGACCGTCGCGTCGCGCAAACGCACGCCGAACTGATCGGCATGCCCTTTCGTGCTCGCGTATCCATAGCTGACGACCTCGCCGGGCATCGGCGCCAGGGGCGGCGCATAGGGGTTGGGCCGAATCGGTCCGGCCCCTGCCACGTGCACGCCTGCGCCTGCCTCACCCCGATGACCCGCGCGCCGCAAATCGCGGGCAAGGCGCTCGGCGGCGCCGCGCAACTCCTGCATCTGACGCGACTCGAGCACCATGCGCCGGGTTTCGCGCACCTGGGTCACGAGCGTCGCCGTGCATGCGGCGACGATCGTCAGCCCCACGGCGACCCCGACCAGCAGTTCGACGAGCGACATCCCGCGCTCCGTCAGCCGCTCGATGCTCATTGGTTCCAGCAGCGGCGATTGAGGGCTGGGTCGTTCGCGAGCCGTCGATCGGGACCGGACGCGTAGTTCGGCGTCAACTCGCGGGAGCGCAGGCCCATGAAGCGGCAGTCGGCATCGCGCGACTGCGCGCCCGTGGCCTGGGCGAGAAGTTCGAAGCCCGTGGCATCGTGCGCGGCGATCTCCAGTCCATAGTGTCCGCCGGGAGTGACTGCTGGCACGCCGATCTCTTCCAGCGCGCCATAGGCGGGTGCCTGGCTGCGAAAGCGCTCCTGCGCCAGGCGGACCTGCAGCGTCGCAAGAATGGCGTCGGCACGCCGCGCCTTGCGAACGTGCTGCTCGACGCTCGGCCACGCGATCGCCGCCAGTACGCCGGCGAGGGCGACGACGACGAGCGCTTCGAGCAAGGTGTAACCCCCCGAAGGCGTGGCCCGACCGTGGCCCCTCAGCATCGACGGTGCCCTGGCGCCATCGCCTCGGGCGAGCAGACCCGCACCCGCCCCAAGATGTTGACGACGCAGTCGAGCGCGCGGCCGTGCGAGCCGACCAGATGCAAGGTCGCCCCCGGAGACGCCGTGCCGAGTCGCGGGTCGAACACGATGGCGCTCACATTGCCTTGGAGCGTGACCCCGCGGCTGGCAGGCAGGTGCACGGTTCGGAGGGGCGGCGACCCATCCTCGCAATCCGACGTTTCCCCCGATTCGCAGTGGCACGCGCCGGACCGAGCCTCGTGCACCATGTAGCACGTGCCGTCCGCCGCGGTGCGCAAGGTCCAGCGGACCGGCTCGCCACGGGCCGCGGCGAGCACGCGGGCCGCCCGCAGGTCGGCCACCAGGGTGTGGACCGCCGATTCGAGGCGTCGCTCGACGAGCAGACGCCCGAGATCGGGGGCCCCGAGCGCCACGAGAATCGCGGCGATCGCGAGCGCGCAACAGCTCTCGATCAGCGTGATGCCACGCGACGGGCAGAGCGAGGAAGAAGCCATGCGTCGGGTGAGAGGGACGCGACGAGCATGGACTCTAGGCAGCCATGGCCGGCCGCGCGACCCGCGAAAGTGGGAGGCGCACCGACTCTTTGGTGGCACCCCCGGGCGGGGCGGTGCCGGCGTCCGCCCTCGGCGTGAACGACTCCCGCATGGCGGATTCGTTCACGCCTTCAGATCAGTTCATCGCGAGGGGCCGCTTGCCCGCCGGTCGGGGAAATCGCTCGTCGATGAGCGCGAGCTCGGTGGGGCTCAACACCACCTCGGCTGCCGCCAGGTTTTGCCGCAGATGGACCGCGCCCGTCGCTTTCGGTATCGCCGTCACGCCCGGCTGCGCGAGCAGGCGGGCCAGTGCCACTTGCACCGCCGTCAGTCCCCGCGCCGCGCCGATCCGGGCGAGCACCGGGTCGTCCGCCACCCGGCCCTGGTCGACCGGGCTGTAGGCCATCAACGGCATGCCGCGCGCGCGCAGCCAGGGGAGCAAGGCGAATTCCGGGTCACGTTCGCCGAGCGAATACCAGACCTGATTCAGCGCACAGTCGGCACCGATCGCGGCGACTTGCGCCATGTCGTCGACGTCGAAGTTGCTCACGCCCCAGCGTCGGATGTCGCCCGTCGAGGCCAGTCCCTGCATCGCGTCGACGGTCTCGGCGAGGGGGTGCGGCCCGCGCCAATGCAAAAGGTAGACGTCGATGTGGTCGAGTCTCATGCGCTGGCGACTGCGGTCGAAGGCGGCCCGAGTGCCGGCGCGGCTGGCGTTGTGGGGAAGCACCTTGCTCACGACGGTCACTTCCTCGCGCCGCACGTCGCCCGCGCGGATCGCAGCGTCGAGCGCGGCCCCAACGATCGCCTCGGCGCCGCCGTCGCCGTACATCTCCGCCGTGTCGATCAGGCGGTAGCCGAGTTCGAGTGCCGTGCGAATCGACGCCTCCTCCGTGGCGCGAGTGGCGCGCGATTCGCCATACCGCCACGTGCCCAGTCCGAGCACGGGCAAGGCCATGGGCGCCGAGTTCGCGGGCAGGTCGACATGACGCATGGTTGTCCTTGGAGCTGCAAGCCTGGATTCTGCAGCGACCTCGCGCGCCGGACTCGCCATCGGGCTTTTTGCGGGGTCAAGGGGCGGGCGCCGTCCGGCGACGGGTCGCCGGTCGGCTCGCGGGCTCGGACGGGGGCGGCGCGCCGCAACTTCCACGCACGATCAAGGTCACGGGCAGCGTGATCTGCTGTTCGGTCCGGCCGGGTCGGATCAGCAAGTCGACGCCTGTCCTCCCCAAGGCTTCGACGTCGACGCGTATCGTGGTCAGCGGGATGAGCGCGCCCGCCGAAGCGGGAATATCGTCGAATCCGACGATGGCCACGTCCTCGGGCACGCGCCGTCCGAGCGCCTGGCAGACCCGCATCGCCGCGAGCGCCGCGGCGTCGTTGTAGGCGAAGATCGCGTCGACACCTTTGGCTGGCTGGAGCAGACGCCGCGCTGCAGCGGCGGCGCCTTCCTCGACATTGAGGCCCGGGGGCGCGATGGCTTCGAGATCCGGGTCGCCGAGCACGCCGGCCTCGTACAGCGCGCGGCGGTAGCCGTGTTCGCGCTCGCGGATGCTGAAGTGCGCGAGCGATCCGGACAGAAAACCGATTCGGCGACGGCCGCATTGCAGCAGGTGCCGAGTCGCGATGTAGCCGCCATGCTCGTTGTCGGGATTGACCGACGGGCGGCCGGGCATCCAGAAGTCGATCAGCGCGAGCGGCAGGTCCATCGAATCGAGGAGCTCGATCATTTCGACTTCGAAGTATCCCGCCGCCAGCAGCATCTCGGGCTGATGCAGGCGCACCAGCTCGCGCAGCGGGTCGGTCGGGCCGGCTGCCAGCAGGGTCGGGACGACGCCGAGTCCGCGGCAGGCTTCCTCGACCCAGTGCAACACGTACGAGAAAAACGGATTGGTCGCGAAGGCGCTGTGCTGGCGGTGGACGAGGAAAGCGAGCCGGCGCGGGCTGTCGACGTGCAGACGGCCCCAGTCATAACCCATGTCGAGCGCCACGCCGCGGATGCGCCGGCGCGTCTCGTCCGACGTGCCGCGCTGGTTCTTCAGGGCCCGAGAGACCGAGCCCACCGAAACCCCCGCGGCCACCGCCACGTCGCGGATGGTCACCGCCACGGCCAGGGGTCGTCAGGCGCCCGCATGGCGGGTCGCGGCGTAGGTGTCACCCACCATCATGCGAACGATCTCGTCGCCGTCGGTGGACGCGGTCGCGCGTTCGCCGACCATTTCGCCACGCCGCATCACGGCGATGCGATCGGCGACGCCGAAAATGTCGTGCAGGTTGTGCGACACGAGGATGACCGCGACGCCCTGCGACTTCAGGCCCCGGATCAGCGCCATCACCTTGCGTTGCTCGGGCACGCCGAGCGCCGCGGTCGGTTCGTCCATGATGAGCAACTTGGCGTTCCAGTAGATCGCCCGGCCGATCGCGATCGCCTGGCGCTGGCCACCGGAGAGCATGCGCACCGGCCCGGTCAGTTTTTTGTCCGGGATGTGGATGTCGAGCCGGTCGAGGACCTCGCGCGCGACCGATGCCATGCGGGTCCGATCGATCACCGCCAGGCCGCAGACCCGCTTCATCGGCTCGCGCCCCAGAAAAATGTTGCTGCCGACGTCGAGGTTGTCGGCCAGCGCGAGGTCTTGGTAGATCGTCTCGATGCCGCGTTCACGCGCACCCTGCGGGTCGCCGGGAGGGGCGAGCACGCCGCGAAAGCGCACCTCGCCGGCGCTCGGCACGTACACGCCCGAGATGACCTTGATCAGGGTCGACTTGCCCGCGCCGTTGTCGCCTGCGAGCGCGACGATCTCGCCGGCATGCACCTCGAAATCGACCCGGCGCAAGGCCTCCACGCCGCCGAAACGAATCGAGACGCCGCGCACCTGGAGCACATCGTCGGCGCTCTCGGTGGCGGCCGGGCCGGTGGCGCTCATCCGGCGTTCCCCAGGCGATCCTTGGTCTGGTCGATCAGCACCGACAGGACGATCACCATGCCGACCGCGATGAATTGCCAGAACGCATTCACGTCGATGAAGATGAGCCCGAACTGGATGACGGCGATGATGAGGGCACCGATGAGGGTGCCGATCACGCTGCCGGTGCCGCCGAAGAGACTGGCGCCGCCGATCACGACGGCGGCGATCGAATCCAGCAGCATCGATTCGCCGGCGTTGGCCGCGCCGGCGCTGTACCTGGCCGTGTAGACGATCCCGCCGCACGCCGCGAATGCCGCCGACAGCATGTAGACGAGGACGAGGTGGCGTTTGACGTTGATGCCCGCGCGCGTCGCCGACTGCTGATTGCCGCCGATGGCGTAGGTGTACTGTCCGAAGCGTGTCTGCGACAGCACGACGTGCATGACGAGCAGCAGCACCGCGGCGACGAGGACCGGCGTCCACCCGGTACCGATCCACGCCAACCCGGGGTGATCGACGGGCACCGTCATGCCGCTGCCGGCGGCCAGGAAACCGGCGCCGCGCGTGACGCCGTACATGCCCAGCGTGCCGATGAAGGCGGGTACGCCGAGACGCGCGATCAGCATGCCGTTGATCCACCCGGGGATCAGGCAGACCGCGACCGTGCCGACCATCACCACCGCGAGCACGGCGTTGCTCGCGCCGGGGCCACCCAGACCGAGGAACTGGGCGACGCACACCGCCGCCAGGCCCATGATGAATCCGACCGACAGGTCGATGCCGGCGGTGATGATGACGAAGGTCTGGCCGATCGCCAGCATCAGCGGCGCGCTGGCGGCCAGCAGGATCGCCTGGACGTTGTAGACGCTGCCGACGAACGAGCGGCCGACCCGGACTTGCGACCAGGTCTCGAAGAACACGATCAGCGCGCTCAGGAACAGCCACGGCCACAGGCGGCTGACCAGCGCGAGCCGCTCCGAACGAGCAGGGGTGAGCTGTGTCATGGAAGGGTCGGAAAAAAAGCGCCGGCAGGCGTTGCGCAATGGCCGATCGGAAGGCCGCGGCGAGCCGCGGCCGCCGACACGTCAGTTCGAGTAGATGAACTTGTGAATTTCCGGATCGTCGATGTTGGACTTGTCCATCACGACAAAGCCCGTGCCGAACGACGCCGGGACCGTCTTGCCGCGCACCAGGTCGGCGGCGTACTTGACCCCCATATAGCCCATCTCCGAAGGTTTTTGCGCGATGGCGATGTCGACCAGACCGCTCTTGAGGTCCTGGTCGATGCCCGGAACGGCGTCGAACGTCACGACCTTGACGACGCCCGTCTTGCCCGCATTCTTGACGCCGGCCGCGGCCCCTTTGCCGGAAAAGGTGTTGGCAGCGAAGATCCCGGCGAGGTCGGGCGTGCGGGCGAGCACGGCGCTCACATGGGCTGCGGCCCGATTGGCGTCGTCCTCGTTGTATTGGGTCTCGAGCAGCTTGATGCCGGCGTGCTTTTTCATCTCTTCCTCGAAACCCTGCATGCGCTGGTCGGTCGACGAAATGCCTGGTTTGTTGTTCTCGACGTAAACCGCGCCCTTGTCGCCGATCGCCTTGGCGAGCGCGCGGGCCGCGATCCGTCCGCCCTCGACGTTGTCGGAAGACACGTAGGAATACGGAAAATCGGCATTGCCCGAGCCGGTGCGGTATTTTCCGGTGCCGATGTAGGTGTCGACCGTGATGACCTTGATGCCTGCGTCCTCGGCCTCCTTGAGCGGCTGGATCAGCTGGCTCTTGTCGACGGGCGCGATCAGGATCACGTCCGGGTGCTTGGCGATGAGGGCCTTGAGGATAGGCACCTGCTCGGCGGTGTTCCAGGCCTTCGGAATCTGGAACAACAACTCCGCACCGACTTCCTTGGCCGCTTGGTCGGCCCCGCGCTTCATGGTGAAGTAAAACGGGTCGACCACCCCCGGCAGCAGGGCGATGACGGGCTTGTTCGCGTCGGCCAGGGCGGTCGCGGCAAGGCCTGCCACCAGCGTTGCCGCAACCGCGGCACTCACGACGAGTCGTCGTTGAATCATGGGATGTCTCCTAGTGTTTTGGACCCTCGGCCGACCCGTTGTCCGATCAGCGCCGGGCAAGGGTAGGCGCTGTTTTTTGTTTAGTAAATGGGGTAAACAGCCGAAGCGCCGCCGCGGGCGTCGGCTTCCACGGCGCGCTCGGTCGGACCGCGCGCGGCGCTCACGCCCCGGCTCAAATGTCCCGGATCAATTGCCGGAATTCGTCGACGTCCTCGAAACTTCGGTACACCGAAGCGAAGCGGACGTAGGCGACCTTGTCGATGCGCTTGAGCTCGCGCATGACCAATTCGCCGAGTCGCGTCGAGGGCACTTCCTTGGCGCCGGTGTTGAGCAGTTTGTCCTGGATCCGCTCCATGGCTGCATCGATCTGCTCGAGGCTGACCGGACGCTTGCGCAGCGCCAAGGTCATCGAAGCGCGTATCTTGGAGGGGTCGAAATCGGCCCGGGTGCCATCTTTCTTGACGACCGACGGCAGGGCGATCTCAGGCCGCTCATAGGTCGTGAAACGCTTGTCGCAGCTATGACAGCGGCGGCGGCGTCGCACCACGTCGCCCTCGTCCGAATCGCGGGTCTCGACGACTTGCGTTTCGTCGTGGCTGCAGAACGGGCAACGCATGTCGACGCCGCGTCCCGCCGCAACTCAACGGTAGACCGGAAAGTCTTGGGTCAGCGTCGCGACCCGCGCTCGGACGGCGGCCACATGCGCTTCGTCGTGAGGCCGGTCGAGCACGTCGGCGATCAGACCGGCGGTGAGCGCCACCTGCTCTTCCTTGAAGCCGCGCGTGGTCATCGCCGGGGTGCCGAGGCGAATGCCGCTCGTGACCATGGGCTTTTGCGGATCGTTCGGGATGCCGTTCTTGTTGCAGGTCATGTGGGCGGCTCCGAGTGCCGCCTCGGCCTCCTTGCCGGTCAGACCCTTGGCACGCAGATCCACCAGCATCACGTGCGATTCGGTGCGCCCACTCACGATGCGCAGCCCGCGGGAGATCAAGGTCTCGGCCAGCACCACGGCGTTTTTCACGACCTGCTGCTGGTAGGCCCGGAACTCCGGTTGCAGGGCTTCGTGGAAAGCGACCGCCTTGGCCGCGATCACGTGCATCAAGGGGCCTCCCTGGATGCCGGGGAAAATCGCGCTGTTGATTTTCTTGGCAATGACCTCGTCGTTCATCAGCACGATCCCGCCGCGCGGTCCGCGCAGGGTCTTGTGGGTGGTGGAGGTCACCACGTCGGCGTAGGGCAGCGGGTTGGGGTAGACGCCCGCGGCGATCAAGCCGGCATAGTGCGCCATGTCGACCATGAAGATCGCCCCCACGTCCTTGGCAACCTGCGCGAAGCGCGCGAAATCGATGCGCAGGCTGTAGGCCGAAGCACCGGCGATGATCAGCCGTGGCTTGTGCGTGTGGGCCAGGCGTTCCATCGCGTCGTAGTCGATCTCTTCGGCAGGGGTGAGGCCGTAGCTCACCACCTTGAACCATTTGCCGCTCATGTTCAGCGGCATCCCGTGGGTCAGGTGGCCGCCTTCTGCGAGGCTCATGCCCATGATGGTGTCGCCCGGATCGAGCAGCCCGAAGAAGACCGACTGGTTCGCCTGCGAACCCGAGTTGGCCTGCACGTTGGCGAACTGCGCACCGAACAGGCGCTTCAACCGGTCGATCGCGAGCTGCTCGACGATGTCGACGTATTCGCAGCCGCCGTAGTAGCGCTTGCCGGGGTAGCCCTCGGCATACTTGTTGGTGAGCTGGGTCCCTTGCGCCGCCATCACGGCCGGCGAGACGTAGTTCTCCGACGCGATCAGCTCGATGTGCTCTTCCTGGCGCTGGTTCTCGCGCTGGACGGTGGCCCAGATTTCCGGATCGACGGTGGCAAGGGTGGAGCGTGTGCGATCGAACATGTTGGCAGTCCTCATCGGCGAAGTCCTCGGCGTGGTGCGCTGCAATCGAGCGCACCTTCGAGGCTGCCCAGGCGAACGGCTGATCGACAACCCGCTGACGCCGGTGCCGGCCGCGCTTCCCGGTGGTGGTCCACCTCGGGCCCGATACGCGCGGAGGCACGACGGGCCGCATCGCCAGTTGCGCGGCCCGGCAAGTGTAGCGGAGCTCAGCGCAGCATGGCGATCTGTTCGGCAGGGGCGGCGGGGGCCGCCGCGCTGGCGGTCTCGGTCGGGGTGTCGACGCGGGGTTGCACCTCGGCCGCCTTGGTCGGGGCCGACGGGGTGCTCAACGCCGGCGTCGAGCGTTGCGGCAGCTTCTTGCCGCTGGCCACCTGGCGCAGCATGCTTTGCTCGCTCAGTACCTTGAGCGCGTAGCCGCCATCTTCGGCCTGGTTGGCGGCGCCGACATAAAAGCGCAGGCCCGCCTCGAGGCCGCCCGCACGAGAGATGCATTCCTTGAGCACTTGCACGCCCACGCGCAGATTGGTCACGGGGTCGAACGCCGCGTGGTTGCCACCGAAGGCTTCGTACTTGGCGTTGTGCACCTTCGTCATGACCTGCATCAGCCCCTGGGCGCCGACCGAGCTCTGCGCGAAGGGGTTGAAACTCGATTCCACGGCCATGATGGCCAGGATCAGGGTCGGATCGAGACTCGCCTTTTGGCCGACGCTCCAGGCCTCCTGAACCAGACGGCTGACGGGCTCTGGCGCGACGTGATAGCGGCCGGCGAGCCAATTGGCGACGGCCGCCTGCTGGCGGCTGAGCTCGCGTGGATCCGAAGCGGTTGCGCGCGCGATCGCGTCGGGCTCGCTCAGTTCCGCGGCCAGCGGGTCGACCGCTTCGACCGGCTCACGGGCTTCCTGGCGAGCCTGCAGCCAGCCCAAGGTCCAGACTTCGGCCTCGTGGCGCAAGTCGTCGCGACCGGCGGCGAAGATCAGCAAGGCGGCGATCACCAAGCCCAGGAGTGCCAGCGTGTTGTGGCTGACTTCCAGAAAGCCTTGTCCCACGTCCTGCAGGAAAACCGACAGCGATTGCGACGAACTGCGACGCAGCGATCGAACCAGGGCGAGCGCCCCGGCGACCGATCGGTTGGTGACGCCTTGCGTCACGCCCAGCGATGGACTCGATGCCATTTAACACTCCTTCGCTCGCCGTGTCGCTGGGGCATGACCACGGGGTGGGGTGGTCACCCGCCAGGCGGCGGCGATAATTGTTGGCTGTCCGCAGGAGCTGCCTCTGAAAAAAGGCGGCCCCGGGGTCAGCGTCATCGGGTCGCTCTTGGCGCGTCGATCGCGGGGGGTGCGAGGACGGCCAGCGCCTCCGATTCATGGTTCGAATGCAAAGGTCAAATCAACTTCAATTCGACGAGAGGCGGAATCTACCAACCCGTCTCATAACCAGTCAAGACTATCAAACGAGCTTATTACTACTTAAAAATATGAAATATCGCGATCTGCGGGAGTTCATGTCCGGCCTGGAACGAGACGGTGAACTGGTAAGGATCGAAGAGCCAGTCTCCACGCGCCTGGAGATGACCGCGGTCAGCGATGGTGTTTTGCGCGCGGGCGGTCCTGCCTTGTGGTTCCAGCGGCCCACTGGTTACAACTTTTCGGCTTTGACAAATCTTTTCGGGACGCCCCGGCGGGTTGCGCTGGGAATGGGGGCGGGCGATGTGGGCGAACTCCGCGACATCGGACGCCTGCTTGCCAGTCTCAAGGAGCCGGAGCCCCCGAGTGGCTTGAAGGACGCCGGCAAGCTCGTCGCGATGGCCAAGGCGCTCTGGGACATGAAGCCCGCCCGGGTGCGAGAGGCGGCGTGCCAGGAGGTGACTTGGGAAGGCGGTGAGGTGGATCTCGGCAGGTTCCCGATCCAGACCTGCTGGCCGAACGACGCCGGCCCCTTGATCACCTGGGGACTGGTGGTCACGCGCGGACCCCAGGGCGGCCCCCATGCGCGGCGCCGCCAGAACCTGGGCATCTACCGCCAGCAGGTCGTGGCGCGCAACCGGGTCATCATGCGCTGGCTCGCCCATCGCGGCGGCGCGCTCGACTTCCGCGACTTCGCGCTGGCCCGCCCCGGAGAGCCGTTTCCGATCGCCGTCGCGCTGGGCGCGGACCCGGCCACCATCCTCGGGGCTGTCACGCCGGTGCCCGACACCTTGTCGGAATACCAGTTCGCCGGGCTGCTGCGCGGCAGCCGCACGACCCTGGTGGACTCAGGCGTCGGCGATGCCGGGGTCGCATTGCAAGTGCCGGCGAGCGCGGAAATCGTCCTGGAGGGCCACGTGCCTCCCGCGCCGCCGGGCTACGCGGGCCTGAGCGAACACGGCGTGCCATTGAAGGAGGTGGGCGGGTATCTTCACGCACTCGAAGGACCGTTCGGCGACCATACCGGCTACTACAACGAGCAGGACTGGTTCCCGGTGTTCGAGATCGCGCGCATCACCCATCGTCGTGATCCGATCTATCACTCCACCTACACCGGCAAGCCGCCCGACGAGCCGGCGATCCTCGGGGTCGCGCTGAACGAAGTGTTCGTGCCGATCCTGCAAAAGCAGTTTCCCGAGATTGTCGATTTCTACCTGCCGCCCGAGGGCTGCAGCTATCGAATGGCGATCGTGAGCATCCGCAAAAGCTATCCCGGTCACGCCAAACGCGTCATGTTCGGCGTGTGGAGCTTCCTGCGTCAGTTCATGTATACCAAGTTCATCGTGGTGACCGACGACGACGTCGACATCCGCGACTGGCACGACGTGATCTGGGCCATCACGACGCGCGTCGACCCGGTCCGGGACACGACGCTGGTCGACAACACGCCCATCGACTACCTCGATTTCGCTTCTCCGGTCAGCGGCCTCGGAGGAAAAATGGGCTTGGACGCGACGTCCAAAGGGCCCGGAGAAACGACCCGGGAGTGGGGCCGGATCCTCAAGATGGACTCGGCCGTCGAGCAGCGAGTGCAGGCGCTCGTGGCATCCATCACGAAAACCCGCGTCTGACAAGAGGGCACATGCCTATCGCCGCGGCTTGAACTGCGCGGCCCCGTCGAGTAATTTTGTAGAGCCTCGGACGAGGCACCTTACTGGGCGCAGTCCCTGCGTCCCAGGAACCCCAGACTGATGTCCGGAGTTCCACCAGGTGGCGCGAGCCATCCGCCCCCCGCGGTCGCAAGAGCGCGGGGGGTTCCACGCGTGCTCAAGGCGACGGGTTGGCCGGGCGGTCGAGGTCCTGATTCTTGATGGCATGCAGGATCGCCTGCGGGTCGGCGGGCTTGGACAGTTCGGTCAAATCGTGGTCCAGCGGCCTCTTCTGATCCAGTTCGCGTCGCAGCTCGTCGATCAACTGCAAGGTCTTGGTCACCTTCTGTTCGGTGAGCAGATTGATCTGCAGGTCGAGGTGGGCTCGGTGTTCGGCCAGCTGTCCCATTCGGGTTTGCCGGATCAGCACCGCGACGGTCAGCAGCAAGGCGTTGGAGCTGACCACTCCCTGGAGCCAGAAGAAAGGTGGTTTGTCCACGTACGTCCAGCCGGCGTGGGTACCCCAGGTGTTGAGGAGCGCCCAGGCGACGATGAACGAAAGCGCGAACGCGAAGTAGGCAGGGCTGCCGAAAAACGCGCTGATTCGCTCGATCGCGAATTGCACCCCCGACACCCCGGCCTCTTCGCGCTCGTAAAAGCGCGTCAAGACGTCGATGTTCTCGGTGGCCGCAGCGGGCAACCCGGCGTTCTCGGCATCGCGTGGCGCCGCCTCCTCGGCGTCGGGAAGGCTCGAGCGCGCTTGACCGGGGATGGTGCGCGGATCGGTCATGGCGTTCCTGGGCGGCGCATCAGCGGCCCGCGGCGCTTGCCGGTTTGGCGTCCGTCTGGTTGCCGCGACGGGTGTCGGTCTGTGCGGAGGTATCGGGCGCGCCGGACCCGGCCAGCCCGGGATCCAACGCTCGTGTGTCGTTGTCCGGGGCGGCAGCGCCGTGCCCCCCCGCCGAAGTGGCGCCCGGGCTGGCCCGTTCCTGGCGCATGCGCTCGATCGCCTGGTTCTGTTCGGTCGGTCCCCGACCTGCGACGTTTTTCATGGGGGTTGGCTCCATCGGTGGGAACCTCGCACCTTAATCCCGGCAGTCTCCCCGTCGGCGCAGGCCGGTGTCGCCGATCCCTGTCGGACAGCACCGGCACGCCGTTGAGCCCTTCTCCGTCTCGACCCGGACGCGTCGCCGAACGAATATGTGACGCATGTTTGATCTCTACCAAGGAGTCGTCCCCATGTTCCACCATCAACCCCCCCGGTTCCCCTTTGCACCAGGATTTGCGCGAGGATCTGCGGCCCGCGGGGCGCTCTGCGCTGCCGCACTCTCCGTGGCAGCCTTCAACGCCCTGGCCGCCGACGAGACCTTCGTTCAGAAAGCCGGTGCCGGTGGCGCCTACGAGATCGCAGCGGGCCACCTGGCCCAGACCAAAGGCGGGAGCGACGGGGTCAAGAAGCTCGGCACCCAGCTCGTCGATGACCACACGAAAGCCGCGGATCAGCTCAAATCGGTGGCCGAAGGCAAGAAAATGACGGTCCCTTCGGACCCCGACCCGGCCCATCAAAAGGTGCTGGCCAGCCTCGACAAGCTGTCCGGCGCCGGATTCGACAAGGCCTTCAAGAAGCAGATGGTCAAGGACCACATGGAGGACATCGCCCTGTTCAAGAAAGAGTCGACAGCGGGCAAGGACGCCGACCTGAAGGCCTACGCGACCAGCACCTTGCCGACGCTCGAAGAGCACCTTCACATGGCCCATTCATTGTGAACACCAAGACCGCTCCCGCGAAGACGCCCACGCCCACGGCGAGCGGCACGGCCCGCCCCGGCTCCGCGGTCTCCCCCGAAACCGTCGGGGCCGAGGACGAGTCGCCCGAGAACGCGCGGCGCGGCACCGGCGACGGGTCGCCTGGCGGGGGCCGAGCAGCGAAGAAAAAGCCGGCGCCTCGGCACGCCAAGAAGTAGCGAGAGACTCGAAAGTCACGGTATCCGAGCCTGCGGGAGGCTGCGCGGCTCGTCGGGACATTCACCTGACCTCAGTATTTAAGGCGCAGGTTCAAGTTCCCCGAGCGCGTGCCGATATGGCCGCATGAAGCTGAGTCTGCCGGGCGCGAATTCCCTCTTGTCGGTCCTGCGGTCCAAGATCTCGTTGGGCCCCAAATCCGCTCCCGCGAGGGTCGCCGACCCACGCGCCCTGGTGGGTGCCAACGACCTCCTGACTGGTTTGCCGGGGCTCAATGCCTTCGAAGGAACGCTCGCCCAGGCGGTCCGTCGTGCCGATGCAGAACGCAAACAGCTGGCGTTGTTGGTGGTCAACCTCGACGACCTGAAGTCGGTCAACATCGCGGCCGGGCGCAGCGGTGGCGACCTGGTGCTGCGCCAAACCGCCCGGCGCCTGCGCGCGTTGGTCAAGCCCTTCATGGCGGCGCGGCTCACGGGCGACGAATTCCTCCTGTTGATGACCGACGACCCGACGCCTGCCGATGTGTCGGAACTGGCGGTGCAAATCCTGAACGCGATCGGGGAGCCATTCCGTCTGGAGCGTGGGGAGGCGTCGCTGAGCTGTTCGATCGGTGCGGCGCTCTACCCGGAGCACGGAGCCATGTCGACCATGATTTCGCATGCCCAGGCGGCGATGGCGGCGGCGCGCAACGCGGGTGGCGCGAGCCACGCGTTCTTCGACCCCAGCATGATCCAGGGCCGCCGCGAGCAAGTGGAGCTGCTGCGCGACTTGCGGCGGGCCCTCGAATTGAAGCAGCTCGAGCTCTTCTATCAGCCCAAGATCCATGCCCCGAGCGGCGAGATCACCGGCGCCGAGGCGCTCCTGCGCTGGCACCATCCGACGCGCGGGATGATCAGCCCGGGCGTTTTCATTCCCCTGGCCGAACGTTACGGGCTCATCGTTCCGCTGGGGCGCTGGGTCATCGACGAGGCGTGCCGCCAGGCCCGTGTCTGGCGCGACCAGGGCATGCGCATGCGGGTCGCCATCAATTTGTCGGTGCATCAGTTGCGCCATGCCGATCTGGCCACCCAGATCTCGGATGCCCTGCAACGCCACCAGATCAATCCCGACCTGCTGACCTGCGAAGTGACCGAGAGCTCGGCGATGGAAGACGTCCAGGCGACCGTGCGGGCGCTCAAGAAACTCGATGGACTCGGCGTGCACCTGTCGATCGACGACTTCGGCACCGGCCACTCGAGCCTGGCCTATCTGCGCACGCTGCCGGCCGACGAACTGAAGATCGACCGCAGCTTCGTGCTCGACCTCGAGACCAGCGAAGACGCGCGCAAGGTGGCCCACGCCGTCGTGAACCTGGCCAAGGCCTTGAACCTGAAGGTGGTCGCCGAAGGGGTGGAAACCGAAGGGCAAAATCGCATCTTGCGGGATTTCGGCTGCGATCAACTCCAGGGGTTCTTGTTCGCCAAGCCGATGTCGGCCAAGGCGCTGGCGCTGTGGGCAATCGAAGACGACGGCCCGCGGAAGATGACTTTCCGCCAGTCCCTCTTCAAGGAAACCAATTTCAAGGACCTGCCGACCGAGGCCTGAAGCCTGTCCATCCGGCGCAGGCCGCGACCCGGTGTCGGGCGGCGGCCGCAAGACGAATACGGCTATTTCTTTTTGGTCCGCCCTGGTGCCTCGGTGGAGCGGCCACCCGACTCCAGGCCTTCGGACATGCCGATCAGCACGCCGCTCACCAGCGCGGCGTAGCCGTCCATCATCGCCTGGGCGGCCTTGACCGAGGCGGCTCGGGTGTCGCGCAGGGCGGTTTGCGTCTGCGCCATCAACTGCTCGACGGTCTGGTGGGCCTGGGCACCGGTTTCGGTGCCCTTTTGCTTCCACGCACTGAGCACGTGTTCCCACGGGGCCTGCATCGGTCCGCTCACGCCCTGGACGGCCTTGCCCACGGTGGCGAAGAAGGTGTCTTCCATGTGCTCGATGTTGGCGAGCGCTCCTGCCAGCTGCTTTTCCTGCAGGCCGACGCCTTGATCGACGAATTGCTGCAAGGCCTTCCGATTGGCCTGCACCGCCTGCAGCAACGCCGCGTCCATTCCCGCGAACGCCGTGCCGAGCATGGCCTCGATGTCGACTGGACTGCCGGTGTTCTGCGCCGCGCCCGTCGTCGCGGCGGTGGTCATGGTCTTGAGCACCTTCTTGATGTTGTCGAGCGTCAGCTCACGCCCCTGCAGCGCCTTGAGCGTGGCGTCGGCCACCGCTTGGCGCAATGCCTGGCCTTGCTTGGCGGTGGCTTCGGCGAACATCTTCGTGATGGCGTCCTGGTCGATCCCTGCTTTGAACATTCGTGCTCCTGGTGTGACTAGGTAGAGAGGGGGTGCCGCGCCTTCACTGCATGTGCTGGCCACCATTGATCGCGATATTCGCTCCGGTGACGAACGCCGCCTCGTCGGAGGCCAGGTAGATGACCAGGCCGGCGACCTCTTCGGGTTTGCCCAGGCGACCGACCGGGATCTGGGGCAGGATCTTGCCGTTCAGGACGTCCTCAGGGATCGCCGTGACCATCTTCGTTCCGATGTAGCCTGGGGAGATGGTGTTGACGGTGACGTTTTTCTTGGCCACCTCGAGCGCCAGGGCCTTGGTGAAACCGTGCACTCCGGCCTTGGCCGCCGAATAGTTGGTTTGCCCGAACGCGCCCTTGCTGCCGTTGACCGACGAAATGTTGATGATGCGACCCCAGCCCCGCTCGACCATGCCGTCGGCGACCTGCTTGGTCATGTTGAAGAGACTGTCCAGGTTGGTTCGCATGACGAGGTCCCAGTTGACCTTGTCCATCTTCTTGAACGTGGTGTCGCGGGTGATGCCGGCGTTGTTGACCAGCACGTCGACCGCGCCCACCTTGCTGTGGATGTCGGCCACGGCGCGGGCACAGGAGTCGTAGTCGGAGACGTCGCAGGCCACGGCATCGATGTCGTAGCCATTGGTTTTCATGTCGGCCAGCCATTCCGCCGATTTGGTGTTGCTGGGCGAATAGGTCACCACGACGCGGTAACCGGCGTCGACCATCTTGGTCGTGATCGTCTCGCCCAGCCCCCCCATGCCCCCTGTCACCAGGACCACCCGTTGCCTGTCGGTCATTTTGTCTCTCCGGATTGAAAACGGGTCAGTGTCACCCGGGGAAGCGGCGCTGCGCAAGGGGGGTTCCACACGGCCTTGGGGATATTGGTTGCGGCATCAGGCGCTTCAACGCGCCGGTGTGGCGGGACGCGCGATCTCGGCGACCCGGCCGACGCCGGTCGCGGCGATCAGTTCACCGGAACGCTGGCGCCATGAGCGACCGGCTTGGCAAGGCAGGCCGCACGCAGCCGTGGGTCGACCTGCCCTTCGCACCGCGCCGCGGCGTCGTCGACGCCCCCGCTGGTGGCCGCCTGGCCGCGATCGACGGCGCGCGTCTCGCGGGACGTCGGCGGCGCGGCTTTCTTGCCGAACGGCAAGGTGATTTGCGGCGCGACGGGGCGTTCGGGCTTGAGCT
>JALYHO010000255.1 GCA_030776545.1 Pseudomonadota bacterium
TCGATCCAGAGGCCGTGGCGCGGGATCCAGCGGCGCGCGGTCTCGATCACCGCCGCCGGCGTACCGGCGAGCAGCTCGATCTCGAGCTCGCTCACCGCGAGCACCGCCTCGCCGGCGATGATCCGGCCCTGGTCGTAGGCCAGTTCGACCTTGGCGCTCGGCCGGTCCGGAGCGCGCACCACGAGCAGACGCCGGCGGCGCAGGATGTCGGTGCGGTAGAGGGTTTGCAAGCCGGCGCCCGGACTCCCGGCCAGCAAGGCGAGCAATCGCTCCCCGGCCGGCGACCCCGCATGCAACCCCGGGTCGACGGGGGGTGGGGCCGCCGTCCCCCCGCGCGCGACATTGTGTTCGTACCGGGTCAGCCCGTCGTCGCCCACGCCCTTGAGGGTCTGCACCCACTGCCGGCCTTCGCGCCGTACGCGCAGTGCCAGGCCCGCCTCGGCCAGTGCTCGGTCGGCGGTGTCGTAGTAGGCCGCCTGCAGCCGGGTGCGCGCCGTGGGCGCCCGGCCGGCGACCGCGGCGGCCACCACCCGGTGCTGGCCGGCAGGAACTTGCAGCTTGATTTCTACTTCGTTCATCACGTCATCATGCGCGCGCCCGGGACCGGTCGTCACTGCCCGGCGGCCTGCCCGCTAAAATGCGCGTTCCACTCCAGCGCCTGCCTCCGCCACGCACCGCCCCCTGCCATGCCACTCTTTTGGAAACAGTACAAGTCGGACGTGACCTCGTTCATCGAGGAATTGAAGTCGAACAAGCCGACGCTGGAAGACGAGCAGCGACAGGGCCGCCAATTGCTCTGGGACAAGCACATCGACCGCGACGCGCAGGCCGAGTACTCCCAGGCGCGGGTGCCCCAGCAGTCCTACGTCTACCAGACCAAGCGCTGACGGCGCGCATGTCGGAGCACTTCGGCGTCCCCGAGCTGGCGCCCGCCGCGGCCGCTGCCTTGCACGGTGCGCGCACCGATCCCGCCGTGGTCGACGGCATCGCGGTGGCCCGCCTGTACGGCGAGCCCTTGTTCGCGATGCCGACGGATCTCTACATTCCGCCGGACGCGCTCGAGATCTTTCTCGAAGCCTTCGAAGGTCCGCTGGACCTGCTGCTCTACCTGATCCGGCGCCAGAACTTCAACATCCTCGACATCCCGATGGCGAGCGTGACGCGCCAGTACCTCTCCTATGTCGAGCAGATCCGCAAGACCAACCTCGAGCTGGCGAGCGATTACCTGCTGATGGCGGCGATGCTGATCGAGATCAAGTCGCGCATGTTGCTGCCGCCCAAGAAGGGCGTCGAAGGCGAGGAACCCGAAGATCCGCGTGCCGAACTGGTGCGCCGCCTGATCGAATACGAGCAAATGAAACTCGCGGCGGCCCGCATCGATCAGCTGCCGATGATCGGCCGCGATGTCCTGCGCGCCCAGGTGACCATCGAACAATCGCTCGCGCCGCGCCTGCCCGACGTCGATGCCGACGACCTGCGCGCGGCCTGGGCCGACATCCTGCGCCGTGCCAAGCTCAACCAGCGCCACCACATCACCCGCGAGCAATTGAGCGTACGCGAACACATGAGCATATTGCTCAAGGCCTTGCAGGGCCGGCGCTTCGCGCTGTTCGAAGAACTCTTCGACCCGGCGCGTGGGCCTCAGGTTCTGGTGGTCACCTTCATCGCGATGCTCGAACTCGCGCGCGAGCACTTGCTCGAGGTGACGCAGGCCGAAGCGTTCGCGCCGATCTACGTGCGCCTGGCGTACGCTCCGTCCTGATCGCGCGGAGCGCCGCGGTCTTCTAGCGCACGCCCAGTTTGAACGCGATCATCGCGCGCAACTTGTTCGGTACGACCGGTTTGATCAGCAAATGGAAGTTGTGCTCGGCGGCTTCCCGGTCGTGGCCGGTCATGGTGCTGCCGGTCACCAGGATGGCCGGGATCGCGTCACCGAACCGCCCCCGCAGCGCCCGTATCGCGTCGAGCCCGGTTCGGCCCTCTTCGAGCCGGTAGTCGACGATCAAGAGGTCGGGGCGATCTTGCACCGGGTCGCTGGCCTCGGCCCAGGCGCGGCTCGCCGCGACGCTCTCGAAAGAATCGATCCGCGCGCCCCAGCCCGCGAGCAGCACTTCCAGGCCGGCGCGCACCGCCGGCTCGTCCTCGACCACGACCACCCGACGGCCATCCAGGGTGATGGCCAACGGCCCCTTGCCGCCCGGCACCGAGAGCAGCGCCGACGGGCGCAGCGCGCGGCCCTGCGGCAGCTCGAGGGTGAAGACCGTGCCGCGGCCCGGCTCCGACGCCAGGGTCAGCGGGGCCTGCATCAGGTCGGCCAGGCGCTTGACGATCGCCAGTCCCAGGCCGAGACCCTTGCTCTGGTCGGGACTGACCCGGGACGTGTTCGGCACCTGATAGAACTCGTCGAAGACATGCTGTTGATGCTCGGCGCGGATGCCCAGGCCGGTGTCCCAAACCTGCAGCAGCAGCCGCTCGCCCCGGCGCCGGCAACTCACCAGGACGGAGCCGTCGACGGTGTAGCGGATGGCGTTGGACACCAGGTTGCGCAGGATCCGCTCGACCAGCAGGGGATCGGCGAAGGCGACCCGGTCGCCGCCCCGCAGCCGCAGCGCCAGCCCCTTTTCGAAAGCGTTGGGTTCGAAGTGCAGGCGCAGCTTGCGCAAGAGGTCGCCGATTTCGAAGTGCTGCGGGTGTACCTCGATCACGCCGCTGTCGATCCGGGTGATGTCCAGCAGCTCCGAGAACAGACCCTCCAGCACGTCGACCGACTCGTTGATGCTGTTGACCAACTGCGCCAGCTCAGGCTGGTGCACGCGCTGGCGCAACGCCTCGGCGAACAGCCCCATCGCGTGCAGCGGCTGGCGCAGGTCGTGGCTCGCGGCGGTGAAGAACTGGGTCTTGGCGCGGTTGGCGATCTCGGCCTGGCGGCGCGCCTCGTCGGCCGCCACGGTCTCGTCGCGCAGCCGGGCGGCGAGCTCGTCGGCCTGGACCTTCAGATCGATCGCCCGTTGCAGCGCCTGGCGGTAGCTGTTGGCAAGCACCGCGGTCAGGCTGATGATCAGGACCAGCTCGCCTGCCAGCTGATAGCTGTAGCGGTCCGCCCCGAGCGCGATTCGCAACACCAGCGGCAACAGACACAAGCCCGCATAGCCGAGGTAGAGACGCGGCTGGGTCGACAGGACCGGGATGCCGGCGACCGTGAAGGTGTAGATCACCACGATCAGCCCGGTGGCCTGCTGCTGCTCCTTGCCCAGGCCGTAGAAGATCCAGCCGGTCGCGCCCCACATCGCCGCGGCCACCACGGTGCCGATGCTCGAACGCAGGCGCCAGGCGAGCCAGTCCGCCCGGGTCTGCGGGCGGGCCTGCCGAAAGCGTGCGATCACGACGGCGCGCACCAGGCACATCGCGATGAACGCGCCGATCCAGGGCAGCAACAGCCCGAGGGGCGCGATGGGCCAATAGAGCATCGCGACCACCGCGACACCGGCCAGGTAGCCCGCGAGCGCGGCGGGCATGTAGGCGTAAGTGCTCTCGACGACCTCGATCGTCGCGCTGAACACCGGGTCGTGTTCGACCGGAGCGGCGGGCGCGGGCGCGGTCAAGCGCGTCAACGCTCGCTGCGCCGCCAGGTCTGCACGCCGCCCTGGGTCGACATCTGGCTGACCGCCAGGACCGCCTGGGTCCTCGAGCTCACGCCCAGGGTGCGCAAGACAGCCGCGACATGGTCCTTGACCGTTTCGACCGACAGGTTGAGCTCGCGCGCGATCAGCTTGTTCGGTTGACCTTTGAGAAGCAACGCCAGCACGTCGGTCTGGCGGGGGGTCAGGCCGAGCTCGGCCAGGGGCACGGTGTTGCCGTGAAAACCGCTGTCGTGGGCGGTTTCGCGGACCACCCGGAGCACGCTCGGGACGGTGTCGCCCTCGGGCTTGGCCGGGGGTTCGGAGCCGAGGGTCATGGGCGGCACGTAGATGCCCCCCGACATCACCATGTGCAAAGCCTCGAACAAGGTCTCGTTGCTGGCGCGCTTGGGCACGAAACCCATCGCGCCCGCGTCGATCGCCCGGATCACGTCGCTGGCGCGGTCGGACGCGGAGACCACCACCACCGGCAGGGCGGGATAGCCGGCGCGGAACTCGCTTAACACGTCGAAGCCGTTGGCGTCGCCCAGGTTCAGGTCCAGCAGCACGAGGTCGAAGTCGGCGTCGTCCTTGAGGATGTCCCGCGCGGCACGGGCGCTGCCGGCGCCGATGACGGTGGTGTCGCTGCCCAAGCCTTCGATGACGGACTGGAGCGCCGACAAGATCAAGGGGTGGTCGTCGATTAGCAATACCTTCATGAACACCTCTCTTGCCGCGACGATCCCTGCCCCACCGCATGTCGGCAGGGCGTCGCGCCTTCTGCATCCTAAACCACCGCGCGGCGAGGCGCCCGACGCGTCGAAAAACGGCGGCCGGGACGCGTTCTTCAGGTGTAGCGCCGAGCGATCGATTCGGCCACGCAGACCGGCTTGTTCGTGCCTTCGCGCTCCATCGTCACCTCCATGGTCAGCTGGGCGCCCCCTTCCAGCGGGTCGTAGGCGGTCAGCTTGAAGTGCCCGCGCACCCGGCTTCCCGAGGGCACGGGCGCCGGAAACCTGACCCGGCCGAGCCCGTAGTTGACGCCCATGCGGGTGTCTTCGACGACGAGCGCCGAGGCCGACATCTCCGGCAACAAGGCCAGCGTCAGGAACCCATGCGCGATGGTGGACCCGAACGGGCCCTGGGCGGCGCGTTCGGCATCCAGGTGGATCCACTGGTGGTCGCCGGTCGCATCGGCGAAAAGATTGATGCGCTGCTGGTCGACGGTGATCCAGTCGCTGACGCCGATCATCTGGCCGACGAGTTCTTGAAGCTCGCTCAAGTGTTTGAAAGTTCGCATGGACGGGTCGCTCCTGTGTGCCTTGAATGAAAAAAAATCGTCACGCGTCGAGCCAGGCGGTGATCGGCGCCCATTGTTCGAGGTCGCGGTCGAAGCGCGTCGCCGCCACGTCGAAGAGGGTCAGGCCGTGAGCGGCCAGGTGAACGTAGTTTTGGGTGTCCCGCAGGAAGCCCACGAGCGGCAACTCCAGGCTGCCCAGGAAGGTGCGCAACTGGTCGGTGGCCAGGCCCCCTTCGCGGGTTCGCATGCCGACGATCCCGAACCGAACCCGGTCGGCGTGACGATGCGCGAGCACCTGTTGCACGAACGCGTGGGTCGCATGAATGTCGAAGATGCCGGGCTGCAGCGGGATCAGCACCTTGTCGGCCAGCTTCATGGCTTCGTCCAGGCGCCGGCCGTGCAACCCCGCGGGGGTGTCGAGCACGACGTGGGTGGTGCCCTTGGGCGGGCGCACCACCGCCGCATGGCTGACCTCCCACGTGCCGATCGACGCGACCCCGGCGGGCCGCAGGCCGAGCCAGGTGCGTGCCGACTGCTGGCGGTCGATGTCGCCGAGCATGACCTTGTGACCGCGCGAGGCGAAGTAACCGGCGATGTTGCTCGACAACGTGGTCTTGCCCACGCCTCCCTTCGGATTGGTCACCACGATCACCGGCATGCAGACCCCCTTTTCGCCGCGCCGCGTCCCGACACGATTTCAGGTTATGTTATCGGGCCGGCGCCGGCCCTGGCCATCGAGACTAACCAGCGAGGCCGCGCGCGGCCGCCCTCCCTTACCC
>JALYHO010000256.1 GCA_030776545.1 Pseudomonadota bacterium
GAGCCATTCGCCGGCCGGGCCGGCCGCCAGCGGCGCCAGGTGCACGCCGTTGGGCACGACCAGGGGCACGACGCGGGGAAGGCCGCCGGCGCTGAGGATGCGGCCGTCCCACGCCAGCGATTCGACCGCACTCGCACCTCCGGGGTGGGCCAGGAACTGGGTCGGCGGGTTGGCCTGGAAAGGGCGCCAGGCCAGCGCGAGCGTGACGCTGCGCGGGCGACTGTCGAGGTTGCGAACGGTGTAGCGCGCGAGCGCCTGGGCCGCGTCCGGACGGCCCGCGCCGAAGGCGAGGATGTCCAGGCTCAAGCCGTCGACGGTCCAATGCACTTCGGGCATCGGCAGGTCGCCCTCGCGCAGGCTGTGCCCGATGCGCGCATCCGCCCACGAGAGCACGCGACCCTCCGAGACCAGGAAGGGTTCGAGCGCACCGACCCCGGGCGTCGGCTCCAGCACCCCGTCCTCGCTGAGCAGGGAGGCCACCGGTGCGCCGTCGACGCCGAGCACCGTCCAGTAGGACTGCTCGCCGCTGTAGGCGCGCGGGTAGCGGCCCCGCGGGACTTGACCGGCCAGGCGCGTGAAGAGCGCGTTGGCATCGGCCGCAGCGATCGGTTCGATCGCGTCGAGAACGCTCGGCCCGGCGGAGGCGTCGGGCACGACACGAACGTAACGGGTTTCCGATTCCGGCAACCACTGCACCTGGCGCTCTCCGCGCGCCGCGTCGACATGGCGCATGCGCTGCCAGTGGCGCCCGTCGTCGGAATAGTCGATGCCGTAGCCGCCGGGGGAAGCGCCGTGCCAGTGGAACTCGAGGGCACTGAATTCGCGCGTTCCACCGAAGTCCACACGCGATCCTTCGGGGTCCATGCGTGGCGCAGGCAGCGGCGTTTCGGTGTCGGGGAGGCGCCGCAGGGTGAGGCGATCGAAACAGGCCGACCCCTGGCCGGCCCCGCTGCCGGAGGCGACCACGAGTTCGACCGACGCGCTGTGGCGCAGCACCGGGTCGGCAGTCGGGCCCCAGGCGAAGCCGATTTCGCGTTGCCGGATCTTGAGCGTCCGCCAATCGGCCGGGAAGCGAAACTCGGGGCGGTTGGACCACCAGACGTTCTCCGCGCTCGCGTCCACGAGCTTGAACTGGAAGGCGTTCGGGAGCGCATGGCCCTGCAAGCCCAGCGAAAGCTCGAACCGCGGCGGAAAGTCGACCGCCAAAGGTCGCTTCAGCGCGACATAGCCGGTCACGTGGCCGAAGTCGTAGTCGACGCACAGGGCCGCACCGTGCGGCCCCGGCACGGCGCGCAACGCGGCCTTGACATCGTCGGTCGCGGTCAGCGTCCATGCCGCGGGATCGGCGAAGTCGGCGAGTGGGCGATCTTGCGCCGGCTCCTCGGCCCGCGCCGCGTGGCTGCCGATCAGCAGCGCCAGCATGAAGGTCGAGGCCCATCCCGGAACCGCCGACAGGCGCGTGGTCCGGACCCTCATCCCTTCACGCTCCCGGCCATCAGGCCCGCCATGTAGTGGCGTTGCAGGGCGAGGAACACCGCCAACACCGGCACGATCGTCACGACCGAGCCGGCCATCATCAGTTCGCTGTCCTGGACGTGTTCGCGCGAGAGGCCGGCGAGCGCCACGGGCAATGTATGCAGCGTATCGTCGGTCAGGACGATGAGGGGCCACATGAAGTCGTTCCAGCTGCCGAGAAAGCTGAAGATGGCCAGCGTCGCGATCACGGGCGTGAGTACCGGCACGATGATGGTCAGGAAGATCCGGAATTCGCTCGCCCCATCGATGCGGGCGGCCTCGAGCAGGTCGTCGGGGATGCCGCGCGCGAACTGGCGCACGAGGAAGATCCCGAACACGCTCGCCATCATCGGCACGATGGCGCCGCCGTAGGAATTGATCAGCCCGAGCGGCTTGAGCATCAGGAAGAGCGGCAGCATGGCCACCTGCCCGGGAATCACCAGGGCCCCGAGCAAGGTCTTGAAGATCGCGTCGCGCCCCTTGAATCTGAGCTTGGCGAAGGCATAGCCCGCGGTCACGTTGAAGGTGACCGAAATCGCGGTCCCCAGCACCGCGATGCCGAAACTGTTGAGCGCATAGCGCCCCATGCCGAGACTGCCGAAAAGCGTCCGGTAGTGGTCCAGGGTGAGGTGACGCGGAAGGATCGGTGCCGGCAGGCTGCTCGCGGCACCCGCCGGCATGAACGAGACCGAGACCATCCAGAGCAGGGGAAAGAGGCTCACGAACGCGAACCCCAGCAGCAGCCCATTGACGACCCAGACGGCCCAGCGCGGGTTCATGCCGTCCGTCCCTCGGGGTCGCGGTCGAAGCGCAGCAGGCCCCAGCTCACCACGAAGATCACGACGAACAGCAAAAAGGCCACCGCGCTGGCGTTGCCCAGGTTCCACCATCGGAACCCTTCCTCGTACATGAAATAGAGCACGCTCACCGTGCTGCGCAGCGGGCCGCCCTGGGTCATCACATAGGGTTCCGCGAACAGCTGGAAGTAGCCGGAGATGGTCATGATGCCCACCATCACCAGCGTCGGCAACAGCATGGGAACGGTGAGGTCGACGAATTGCCGCCACACGTTCGCCCCGTCGACACGTGCCGATTCGTAGAGCTCGCGCGGCACCGCCTGCAGGGCGGCGAGCAGGATCACCATGTTGTAGCCGAAATTCTTCCAGGCCGAAAACAGGATGATCGCCGGCATCGACCAGTGCGGATTGCCCAGCCAGTCGATCGGGTGGATGCCGATCGACGCCAAGCCCTGGTTGATGAGGCCGTAGCGGGTGTGCAGCAGGTAGCGCCAGATCACCGCCACGGCGACGACGGTGGTGACCACAGGCGCGAACAAGGCCGTGCGGAAGAACGGCTGCCACCTCGCGGCCCGGGCGTTGAGCAGCAGGGCCGCGCCCAGCGACATCCCGATCGACACCGGCACGCCGACCACCACGAAATAGAGCGTGTTGCCGAGCGCCTGCCAGAAAAGACCCGTCGTCAGGAGGTGGGCGTAGTTGTGCAGACCGACGAAACGCAGGGCCGACAGGTCGGCGAGTGCGTAGAGGTCGAAATCGGTCAGGCTGAGCGCGAGTCCGGCCGCGACCGGGAGCACGAAGAAGACGAAAATCACCACCAGCGCCGGCGCGACCAGGGCCCAGCCCACGAGGTGGACCTTTCTCATCGGACGGCCTCGGCCCGGGCGCGCAGCCAGCGGCGTTTTTCCAGCAGGTTGTCGACCCAGGCGTCGAGTTGCACCGTCGCCTCGTCGGCCCCCTGGGAGCCGTGCACCACGCGCTCGGCCATGGCCTGCATCTCCTGGAGGATGCGCTCCCACTCCGGAATTTTCGGCGCGGCGCGCACGCGCTCGAGCTGCTCCAGGAAGGCCTGCGACGGGGGGTCGTCGGCGAGCGCCCTGGCGCGCCAGGCGCTGCGGCGCGGCGGCAGGTCCCCGGTCAACGCATGGAAGCGCTGCATGGTCGCCGGCTGGCTCAGGTAGTCGATCAGTTTCCAGGCGGCGTCCTTGCGCGGCGAGCCCTTGAAGATCACCAGGCTCGAGCCGCCCGCGCTCGAGACCCCCGGGCGGTCCGGACCGGGCAGGGGCGCGGTCGCCCAGCGCCCTTGCATCGCGGGCGGAAGGCGGCGCTTGAATTCGCCGACGTTCCACGGACCGGTGACGTAGAAGGTGAAGAGGCCGCGCGCGAACTCGTCCCAGACGTTGGCGATCTGAGTGTCGTTCATGGCCGGGGCCTGGCCGGCGCGAAACACGTCCAGGTAGAACGCCAGAGCGCGTCGAAACGGCCCCTGCGAGAAGGCGCCGCGGGTGTCGTCGGCAGCCAGCACCGCGCCTTGCTGAAGCGACAGCGCGAACAGCGGGTCGGGTTCATTGAGCGGCAGCAGCGCGCCATACCGCGGTTCGGCGCCGCGTCGGGTCACGGCGCGCATCGCCTCTTGCCACTCGCCCCAGGTGCGCGGCGGCCGATCGATGCCGGACGCGTGCAACAGGTCGGTCCGGTAGAAGAGGAGCCGGGTGTCCGCATACCAGGGCAAGCCGAAGAGGCGCGTGCCGTCCGGCGTCGGCATCAGATTGGTGTCGAGGATGCCGGCGAAGTAGTCGCTTCGCTCGAGGCCCGCCGCGGCAGCCCGCGCGTCGAGCGGCTCGAGGGCCCCGATGGCAGTGAACTCGGGCAACCAGGTGTTGCCCAGTTGGCACAGGTCAGGCAGCGATCCGCCCGCGAAAGCGGTGAGCAGCTTCTCGTGGGCCGAGCTGAACGGGACTTGCTGCACCCGTACCTGAAGTCCGGGATGGCGAGCCTGGAATTCGGGGAGCAGCTCGGCGACCACCTCGGCTTCGCGCCCCATGGCCCAAAAATCGAGCGGCCCGGCCGGATCGTCGCGGCGTGAACAGGCCGGCAGCGCCGCGGCGACGCCCGCCGCTCCCAGTACGCGCAGGCTGTCCCGGCGTCGAATCAACATGCCTCAAGCCGCCCGGCCCGCGTCGACGGTCTGGCTGAGCCAGCCACCGGTGAAGCCGGCGCGCTCGAGCCCGCGCCGGATCGGCACGCAGCGCCGCATGTCTTCCCAAACCAGTTCGTTGCGGTAGTTGCAAATCATCGCCAGGATCGGTCCCTGGTCGATGCCCAGGTAGTCCTTGGCGACCCAGCCGAAGCCGGGGTCGACCCGCCCGTCCGACAGATGGGCCTCGGAGGACGTGAAGCTGCGATTGAAGGAATCGAGGAAACCGTATTTCTGGAAAATGTAGAACCCGTAGCGGGCGTGCATTTCCTGAACCGCCGGGATCACGATTTCCGGTGCGAAGGGCAAGGACGAAATCGCCGCGGTGGGCGCGATCGTGCCGTCGTCGACCGTGTGGGCGCGCCCGGCGCCGCGCGCCGAGTAGTCGAGAAAGTAGCGCGATCGTCCGGAGCGGTCGGGCTGGCGCATCGTGCCGGGGCCGTCGCAGGCGGTGAAGCCCCAGACGTTGGCACCGTACTCGAACCAGCCGTTCGGGTTCGCGATGGCGTAGGCGCGCTGGGCATAGACCGCGCGCCGGGTGTTCTCGAAGTAGTCGATGCCGCGCTGGCGCATGGTCGCGTCCTGCAGGCCGCGAAAGTCGATCCAGACATGCGAGTACTGGTGTCCGAAGAGCGGCGCGAAGCTCAGGTGCTCGTAGCCCATGAAGCGACCCCAGGTGCCGCGGTAGCTCTCGGTCCACGCGCTCCAGGCGCCTTCCTCGACCGGGTGGGTGGGCGAGCCGAGGGCCAGCAGCACCACGAGCATCGCCTCGTTGTAGCCGTTCCAGTCGTGCGGGATGAACTGCTTCTCGGGGCTCCAGCCCATGCTGATGAGCTGGCCTCGAACCTGGGCCCATTTCCAGTCGACGCGCCAGTAGATCTGGTCGACCCCGTCGCGGATCGCGACCTCCTCGGGGTGGTCGCCGTCGAAGAACGCCTGCGCATGCAGCATTCCGCCGATCAGCAGGGCCGTGTCGACGGTCGACAGTTCGCTCTTGGGCGCGCGCAAGCCCGTCTTCATGTCGAGGAAATGATAGAAAAAGCCTTTGTAGCCGATCACCCCGCGCGCTTGCGGGCCCTGCGGCGCGTTCAGGAAAAACTTTACCGTAGTGAGCACACGCTCACGCGCTTGCTCGCGCGATACGAATTGCCGGTCGGCGCCGATCACGTAGGCCGTGAGGGCGAATCCGATCGCCGCGATGCTCGACGGTGCCGGCGTCGGATAGCGGTCCGGCATCATGCCGTTGCTGGCGTTGGCGGTGGACCAGAAGAAATCGAAGGTGCGGCGTTCGATGTCGTCGAAAAGCGGCGGGAGGGCCCCGCGAGCGGCGATCGCGGGGGGGTCCACGGGCGGCGTCGCCCCCGAGACCTGGTCGACCGCCGAGGTGTCGTATACCGGGCTGCGCAGAAAGCGCGACTGGTAGAACGATGCGCAGCCGCTGAGGGAGCCGAGGGCGGCGGCGCCACCCAACCCGAGCACGCGGCGTCGTGAGAGGGGAGGCATGGAGATCAAGGCGACAAGGTCATACGGGACTCGGGACGCAAGGCATCGTGGCAAGCCGGTTTGCACTGCCTCGGACCCGAGCCAGCGTGTCCGCGCCGATGCCGACGCGGACACCACACTCTAAACGGACCGCAATGTCCCGTGCTACCAGTTGGCGAACACCCCGAGCTTGACGGTTCGCGGCGGCGCCGACAGGGTCCCCGACGGCGTGGCGACGCTGGCCACGCCCGGGCCGCCCCAGGCGACGTTGTAGTCCTGCCAGTTGTAGTAGTTGAAGACGTTGATCACGTCGACCCGCAGGCCCACGTTGACACCGGCCGGCAGCTCGAAGGCTTTCGAGAGCGACAGGTCGAACTGGCGGAACGAGTTCTGCTGCGCGGTCGCAGCGATGCAGTCGTTGTTGGCCTGGACATTGCAATTGAAGCCGCGGATGGACTTGGGCGTGGCGAGCGTGAGCTTGCCGCTGACGATGAAGCCGAGCGGCAAGTCGTGAGTCCCCGTGGCCACCAGCTTGTGCATCGGCACGGTGCTGGAGCGCAGCATGGGCGCGGCGCCGGCCGTCGGGTAGTCGAGCAGATAGCTCGCGCCGTCGCTGGTGTCGTGGTTCTCCCGGGCGTGGTTGTAGGTGTAGGCCAACGTCACGCCCCAGTGGGACGCGCGGGTATAGGGCTTGTCCACTTTCAGGTAGAGCGAATCGACGTTCGACTGGATCCCGTTCGTGCCGATGATCAGGCCGCCGTACCCCGGGATCCCGGCGCCGAAGGGCGGGCCGGAGATGTGGCCGGCGTTGTAGAAACTGCCGTCTGGCTGCCGGTTGCC
>JALYHO010000257.1 GCA_030776545.1 Pseudomonadota bacterium
CCGGCATGGTGGCGCTGGCCGCCCCGGCCGGCACCTTCGCCGATGACCATGCGGCCCAGCACGATGGGCTCGGGCCGCTCGCTCGGGTGCGGCTCGAAGCCCGGCACGATCTCCTTCGGAATCTCGCGCTTGATGAGGCGTTCGATGTCGCGCAGGAATCCGTTCTCGTCGACGCACACCAGGGACACCGCCTCGCCCTGCGCGCCGGCGCGGCCCGTGCGGCCGATCCGGTGGACGTAGTCTTCGGGCACGTTGGGCAACTCGTAGTTGACGACGTGCGGCAGCATGTCGATGTCGATGCCGCGGGCGGCGATGTCGGTCGCCACCAGGACCGTCAGGTCGCCGGTCTTGAACTCGGCCAAGGCCTTCGTTCGGGCGCCCTGGCTCTTGTTGCCATGGATGGCCATGGCGCTGATGCCGGCTTTGAGCAAATGCTCGACGAGGCGGTTGGCGCCGTGCTTCATGCGGGTGAAGACCAGCACCTGGTCCCAGTCGTTTTCCTTGATGAGATGGATCAGCAGGTCCTTTTTCATCTCGCGCCCGACCGGGTGAACTTTTTGCGCGATCGCGTCGTTCGTCTGGTTGCGGCGGGCGACTTCGATCAGCACCGGCTTGTTGAGCAAACGGTCGGCCAGGGCCTTGATCTCGTCGCTGAAGGTCGCGCTGAAGAGCAGGCTTTGCTTTTGCTGCGGCAGGACCGCCAGCACCTTCTTGATGTCGTGGATGAAGCCCATGTCGAGCATGCGATCGGCCTCGTCGAGAACGAAAATCTCGACGTGCGACAGGTCGAGGGTGCGCTGCTGGTGGTGGTCGAGCAGGCGCCCCGGGGTGGCGACGAGGATGTCGACGCCGCGCCTGAGCTTGTCGATCTGTGGTTGCATGCCCACGCCGCCGAACATGACCATGGAGCTGAGCTGGCTGTACTTGCCGTAGGTGCGGACGCTTTCCTCGACCTGCGCCGCGAGCTCGCGGGTGGGGGTGAGGATCAGGGCCCGGATCGGCAGGCGGCCGCGCGCATCGCGGACCGCGGGCTTGGCCATCAGGCGATGCAGCATCGGCAGCGTGAAGCCGGCGGTCTTGCCGGTGCCGGTCTGCGCGCCGCCCATCAGGTCGGCGCCCGACAGCACGGTCGGGATGGCCTGCGACTGGATGGGGGTGGGCGTGGTGTAGCCGTATTCGGCAATGGCACGCAGCAAAGGCTCGGCCAGGCCGAGGGATTCGAAAGACATGGATTTCCAAACGGGAGGATCGGCCTGTCGCTCGTACGTTACGTACACGTGGCGCCAGTCGCAGGCGGAAGGTGGGCATGAGCGCCACACCGGCGCGGGGGCCGGCAGGGCTCGGTCAGGAACGACAGCGGCGCAGTGACTGGGGACCGCGCCGGTGCCTCCATTCTAACCGCTGACACGCGACGCGCGCAGCGATGAGGCAGGCATTGCGCCACCAGTTCGCGCTTTGGCGCTCGGCGTGGCTTAAGCTCGAACTCCACCGACCCCCTCGATCCGCATGATGCGCTTGCGATTTCTGCCCGACCCGTTCACGCTTGTCCTGGCCGCCGTGGTGGTCGCTGCCACCGTGCTCCCGTGCCGGGGGGCGTGGGCGATCGGTTTCGACCGTGTCACCAACCTCGCGATCGGGCTGCTGTTTTTCATGCATGGCGCCAAGTTGTCGCGCGAGGCGGTGCTGGCGGGGCTGACCCATTGGCGCCTGCACCTGGCGATTTTTCTGTGCACCTTCGCGATGTTCCCGCTCTTGGCCCTGTTGCTGCGGCCCGTCTTGCTGCCGCTGGTGACGCCGGAGCTCTATGTCGGGATCCTGTTCCTGTCGGCGTTGCCGGCGACCGTGCAGTCCGCCATCGCCTTCACCTCGATGGCGCGCGGCAACGTGTCCGCCGCGGTCTGCAGTGCCTCGGGATCGAGCCTGATCGGAATCGTGCTCACGCCGTTGCTGGTGGGGCTGCTGTTGTCGCAGCACGGCTCGGCGGCGGCGTCGTTCGAGGCGATCCGCTCGATTGTTCTGCAACTGCTGCTGCCGTTCGTCGCCGGTCAGGTGGCCCGGCGCTGGATCGGCCCCTGGATCGAGCGCCACCGGGCCGCCCTGAGCACGGTCGATCGCTCATCGATCCTGTTGGTCGTCTACACGGCGTTCAGCGAAGCCACGATCCAGGGCCTGTGGCACCAGGTGCCCTTGCAGGCGCTGGCCGGCCTGCTGCTGGCGTGCGCGGTCATCCTCGGCCTCGCGCTCGGGTTCACGACCCTGCTCGCGCGGCGCCTGGGGTTCGACACCCCGGACGAGATCACGATGGTTTTTTGCGGCTCCAAAAAGAGCCTCGCCAGCGGCATCCCGATGGCGCGGGTCCTGTTCGCGTCGCAAGCGGTCGGGGCGGTGGTGCTGCCGCTGATGCTGTTCCATCAACTCCAGCTGATGGTGTGCGCCGTGCTGGCACAGCGCTACGCGGCGCGCCCGCGCGGCGCCGAGGCCGGCTGAGAAGGCCGGGCAGGATCCACGCCCTTCGGGAGAAATACGGGCTGGATGTCCGGAAAATCCCGCCCGGGGCCCTCAGCGGCGACAATCAGCGGCTGAGCCCGCCGCTCCCGCGGCCCCAGATCGCACTCGAACTTTTCCAGGGAAGCCTCATGGCCCAGTATGTTTTCACGATGAACCGTGTCGGCAAGATCGTCCCGCCGAAGCGCCAGATCCTCAAGGACATCTCGCTCAGTTTTTTCCCCGGGGCGAAGATCGGCGTCCTCGGCACCAACGGCTCCGGCAAGTCGACCCTGCTCAAGATCATGGCCGGGCTCGACAAGGACATCGAAGGCGAAGCCACGCCCATGCCCAACCTGCGGATCGGTTATTTGCCTCAGGAGCCCGTGATGGCGCCCGACCAGACCGTGCGCCAGGCCGTCGAAGAAGGCATCGGCGGGGTTCTGGCAGCGAAGAAACGGCTCGACGAGGTCTACGCCGAATACGCCGAGCCGGACGCCGACTTCGACAAGCTCGCCGCCGAGCAGGCCGACCTCGAGGCGGTGATCGCTGCGGCCGGCAGCGAAAACACCGACCTGCAACTGGAAATCGCCGCCGACGCGCTGCGCCTGCCCCCTTGGGAGGCGGTCGTCGGCAAGCTCTCCGGCGGCGAGAAGCGCCGCGTCGCGCTGTGCCGTCTGCTGCTGTCCAAGCCCGACATGCTGCTGCTCGACGAGCCCACCAACCACCTCGATGCCGAAAGCGTCGACTGGCTCGAGCAGTTCTTGCAGCGTTACAGCGGCACCGTGGTCGCGATCACCCACGATCGCTACTTCCTCGACAACGCGGCCGAATGGATCCTCGAACTCGATCGCGGCCGCGGCCTGCCCTACAAAGGCAACTACTCCACCTGGCTCGACCAGAAGGAGCAACGCCTGGAGCAGGAGCAAAAAACCGAGGACGCCCGCACCCGGGCGATGAAAAAGGAACTCGAGTGGGTGCGCGCCAACCCGAAGGGGCGTCAGGCCAAGAGCAAGGCACGCCTGGCGCGCTTCGAGGAGCTCTCCGACACCGACTACCAAAAACGCAACGAGACCAACGAAATCTTCATCCCGGTCGGCGAGCGCCTCGGCCACGAAGTGCTCGAGTTCGAGAACGTCACCAAGAGCTTCGGCGATCGGGTCTTGATCGACAACCTCAGCTTCAAGGTCCCCGCCGGCGCCATCGTCGGCATCATCGGCCCGAACGGCGCCGGCAAGTCGACGTTGTTTCGCATGATCGCGGGCAAGGAGCGGCCCGATTCCGGCAACGTCAAGGTCGGTCCGACGGTGCGCATGGCCTTCGTCGACCAGAGCCGCGAAGACTTGCAGGCCGACAAGACCGTCTGGGAGGACGTCTCCGGGGGCCTGGACAACATCGTCGTGGGCAAGTTCGTGATGCCTTCGCGGGCCTACATCGGCCGCTTCAACTTCAAGGGCAACGACCAGCAAAAGCTCGTCGGCAGTCTCTCCGGGGGCGAGCGCGGGCGCTTGCACCTGGCCAAGACGCTGGCCCAGGGCGGCAACGTGCTGATGCTCGACGAACCCTCCAACGACCTGGACGTCGAGACCCTGCGCGCGCTCGAGGATGCGCTGCTGGAATTCGCGGGTTCGTTGATGGTGATCAGCCACGACCGCTGGTTCCTCGACCGGATCGCGACCCATATCCTGGCCTGCGAAGGCGACTCGAAGTGGGTCTTCTTCGACGGCAACTACCAGGAATACGAGGCCGACAAGAAGCGCCGCCTGGGCGAAGAGGGCGCCCGGCCGCATCGTCTGCGCTACAAGGCGCTGAAATAGCCAACGGTCTGCCCGAGCGTTCCCGTGCGGCGCGTGAGGCGTGCCCGCATTCTCATTGAACCGAAGCCCGCCCAGCGCGTCTGATGCCGATGAATACCCCCTTGAACCTGACCCCCCGGCCGCTGACGGCTGCCCTGTTCGTCGCGCTGCTCGGGGGTTGTGCCTCGTTGGCGCCCGCAGCCGGTGGGGCCAGCGCCGCCCCGGGGGCATCGGCCTCGGCGCCGGCCGCGGCC
>JALYHO010000258.1 GCA_030776545.1 Pseudomonadota bacterium
GGCGTATTGCACCAGGCCGGGGTGTACTCGGTGGAACGGGTAGAGCGTCTTGTCGGCGGCGACCAGCAGCGCGTGCTCCCCCTCGGCGAGCAGACCTTCCAGCACAGGCAATGCCGCATAGAGGCCGAGGGGCCCGCATTGGCTGATCGCGAACGGCACCAGAGCGTCGAGCTGCAGGGCGTGCTGGACCCGGCACGCCGTCGACTCCGCCATTCGCTCGCTCAGGGTGGCATGCGCCACAACAAGATGCCTCGCCCGCGCCAGCACCGCTGCGCCGCCCTGCCGCGCGAGCCGCTGGGCGGCGACCACGGCCAGATCGGACAAGGCGCAGCCCGGGGGAGCCACCGGCAAGATCTCGCCCGCGTCGCGGCCCGGCGGCCCGACTGCCGGGACGGCCGATCCCATGTGACGGCGCGCCGCCTGCGGCCAGGCGGACGCTTCGCGAGAAACGAGCCCGTGCCACGGATAGGCTTCGTTGGCCCGGTCCCCGTGAAAGCGGGTCGAGGGCGGAACCTGGAGCGCGAGGTTGTCGAGCGTCAGCATGGTCGGACCGGCCCCGGTCCCTGCGGCGGCGCGGGCTCGAAATGCAGGGCGTGGCTGTTTTTGAGGTGCGCGCGATCGATCTTGCCGGTGGGGCCGCGTGGCAGCGCCTCCACACCGACGGCGATGTGTCGCGGCACCATGTAGGTGGGCAAGGCCTCGTGGCAGAGACGCGCCAGATCCCGTGCCTTTTGCGCGCTGTCGCCGCGGACCCGGACGCAGGCCACGATCGCCTGCCCGAGTTGCGGATGCGGCACGCCGATCACCGCCGCTTCGACGACGGCGGCGTCGGTGAAGAGCACGTCTTCGATTTCGGTCGGGCTGACCCGGTAGCCCGAGGTCTTGATGAGGTCGTCGCTGCGTGCAATGAAATAGAGGAATCCGTCGCCGTCGCGGCGCACGATGTCACCGGACCAGACGGCGGTATCCCCGAGGGGGATCTCGCCATGCCTGCGAGGCGCCGGTCGGTACCGTTGGGCCGTGAGTTCGGGTGCGTTCCAGTAGCCCAGTGTCACGAAAGCGCCGCGGTGAACGAGCTCGCCGGGCTCGTCGTCCGCGCACACGGAGCCATCCGGACGCAAGACCAGCACCTCGGCGTTGGGTACGGCTTTGCCGATCGAATCGGGTCGTTCGGACGCATCCTGGGGAGAGAGCCAGGTCGAACGGAACGCTTCGGTGAGCCCGTACATGAGGTAGGGCTCGGCACGAACGAAAGTGGTCCGCAGGCGCTCGAGCAGGGCCCGCGGCATGTGACCGCCGGTGCTGGCGATGCGTCGGATCTGCCCGGCCACTGCGGGTGGCCAGTCGGCGTCGGCAAGTTGCATCCAGAGCGGCGGGACACCGGTGATCGAGGTGGCGCGGACCCGCGCGCAATGGTCCGGCACCTCATCGGCGGTCAGGAAATCGAGGGGCGCGTAGCAGGCCCCCGCGACCAGCGCGCTGGTGAGCTGGCTCAGTCCGGCATCGAAGCTCAGGGGCAGCAGCCCCAGGATCACGTCGTCGGGCTCGAGTCGCTGGTAGGCGGCCACGCTTTGCGCGCCGGCCACGAGGTTGCGTTGCGACAGCACCACCCCTTTGGGCGGTCCGCTCGAACCCGAGGTGTACAGGATCGCGGCCGGGTCGGAATCGACCACCGGGACGGGGCGTGGTGGTTCCACGCCAAGCAAGGGCACCGGCGGAAGGAGGTGCTCGGTGAGCCAGTAGATCAGGTCGCGGCGCGACTGCAGCGAGGTGAACCGGCGCATCCGGGCTTGGGTCGTGAGCACGAGGCGCGCGGCGCTATCGGCCAGGATGTGGCGTATCTGGCCTTCCTTGAGCTGGGGATGGATGGGGACGAGCATGGCCCCTGCCAGATTGACCGCCAGCATCCCGACGACCGCTTCGTAGCTTTTCGGCGCATAAGTGGCCACCCGGTCACCGGGCGCGATGCCCGCGTCGACGAGCAGCGTCGCGACGTGGGCCACATCGGCACTCAGGCGGGCGCGGTCGATGCGCCGGCTCGCGTCGGCGAAGGCGAGACGGCGCGGGGCCGCCTTCGCGCCGGCGACGAGATGCTCGGCAATGCGTATCAGTGCATTCATGGAGGGTGGCAGCGGTCGGGCGGAAACAGGGGCGAGGCGAAGGACCGAGGTCAGCCCTGCCGGATGTAGACACGAGGCGGCCGTTGCGACAGGAACCCGCTGACGGTGTAGGTGGCGTGGTAGGCGCCGCAACGCTCGAAAACCGCGAGCTGGTCGCGCCGCGGTGGCACCGAACCCGCTGGCAAATGACCGATGACGTCGCTGCGGTGGCACGTGTTGCCGACCAATATCACGGGTCGCGGGTCTGGCGGGGCGGCGGGGCACGCGTCGGACATGTCGACCAGATGGGGCCGGGGCCGGGCCTTGAGCACGGATTCGGTTTGCGCGAGCAAGAAATTGTGGCTCAGCCCGCCATCGCACACCGCCACGATCCGGTCGTCGCGATACTTGAGCGCCGTGATGCGGGTGACGAAAGCACCTGCATCGGCGAACACCGCGCGCCCCGCTTCATGGGTGAGTCGGTAGCGTTTGGACAGGGGTGCGAGGCGCTGGCGGTAGCGACGCCAGGGGGCCGCCTCGAGTGGGGTGGCGCTGAACCCGCCGCCCAGATGCAGGCAGTCCAGGGGCTCGCGCGCCGCTGCCGAGAGCTGGTCGGCGAACTCGGCCAAGGCGTCGGCAAGATCGGCCGAATCGGCGGGGCTGCCCGATGCGTCGCTCGTCGGACCGCCGGGCGGGGGCCGGAACCCGTGAGATCCGACAAACACGTGCAAGCCCGCGACGCGCAGCCCCGCCGCCTCCAGGTGCGACGCCGCATACGCCGCCTCCTGAAGCGTCATGCCGAAGTGATCGATCCATGCCGAAGGGGCGCGGCCCGGCAGCAGAGCCTCCGCATTGATGCGCACGAGCGTGTCGACGGCGCTGTTCGCGGGGTTCAGCGCGATCAGGCGATCGGCCATGTCGACGCTGTCGATGACGAATTTGCACCGCGAGGCGATTCCGGCACGAATGAAGTCGTCGCTGAACGACGGGTTGTTGAGCCAGATCTCGTGACGGCCGCGGCCGACCGCGAGTTCGAGTTCGCCCGCGCTGGCCAGTTCCAGTCCATCGTCGAAGGCATGGCCACAGCGCACGAAAAGATCGGGATTCGGGTTGGCCTTGAGCGACACGAGCAGGCGCGTGCCGAGGGAGTCGCGCAAGGCCGAATAGCGCGCGAGCACGGTGTCCGGGTCGAACACGTAGCATGGGGTTTGCAAGCTTTGCGGCCAGCGCTGCGAAGCAGGGACGCAGAGATCGACCTGCGGCGGTCGCGCGAAGGACCAGCGGCTCACGTGGACTCCTGCGTGGTGAGTCGCGGGGCAAGGCGGCGGGTCATGCCTGTCGCTCCGCCACGGGGCGCAGCGTCAGCGCCGCGTACGCGCCTACGCTCGAGTGCAAGGCCGTGAGCACCGACCCGCCCGCGCGCAGCGTGGCCAAGCCTGCGTCGGCCAGGTTGACGGCCAGGTCGGAGCAGCAGGCGTGGCCGCGCAGGCCGATGTTGCGGTCGAAAAAATTGCGCTCCGGCAGGCCGAGGCCGACGCAAAGTTCCAGCCACCCTTGGCGTTTGAAATTCTGGGGCAGGAATTGATCGTAGCGGTGGGTCGGCAGGTCGCTGTCGGCACACGCCGCGTTCACGACGTCCCGGGTGTATTTCCATTCGAGGGAAATCATTTGGCGCGCCACCCGTCCGGCCTCTTCGGCGCCACTGAACCAGTCGCCGTTGCTGCTGATGACGACGCGTCCGATCCGGTTCCAGGGGTGGTTGCGACGCACCAGCAAACAGGCGGCGCCATCGCTCTGGATGCCGGAACGATGCCGCAGGCGACTGCCTTCGCCCTGGAGCCGGTCGACCGACACGACCAGGGCGAGTTCGGCCTCGCGATGGGTGACAAAGAGCGCGTCGACGACGCGCAGGACGGCGGCCACGGAGACGCAATTGAGCTGCGCGATGGAAGCGCACCAGGCGGGAGCCATGCCGAAGCGCGTCGCCAGCTCGAGCGGCAGGCTGCGCGGCAGGGGGGGCGGACTGAGCGCCATGGTGTGGACATGAACGAGGAAGTCGACATCGCCGGCCGCCAGGTCGGTCTGGTCGAGCAGGCGCGCGACCGCGCGCGGCGAGGTCGTCCTCGCTGTCGGGCGGTGCCGCGTGAAAATACCGGCTGCCGGACTCGATGATGGCTGCCACCCGCGCCGGGTCGAAGGTGTGCATGCGGGCCCAGTCGCACAGGTCGATCGGATCTCCGGGAAACACGTAAGCGGCGGCATCGATGCCGATCCAGTGGTCGGGAGGGCGGGGGGGCGACATGAGGTCGGGCCGTGAGGTCAGGTCGTTTCAACGACGGCGGGCAAGGCTTCGTAGGCGATCACGTCGAGTTGCTCGAACGTGCGTCGGACGGCACCGGTCAAGAGACCAAGGTCGCGAACGGAGGGAACGAGCCGCCGAAAGATGGAGCGGCGGATCGAACGAGCGACGGGAGAGATCCGCACCTGCCGGGCGCACTCGCGGCGGTGCAGGCCCATCGGCTCCCAGATCTCGTCGGCGCAGAGGTGTTCGTGCAGGAGCGACGCACCTTCGCAGACGAAGTCTTCGCGCTCGCGTCGTTCCGAAGCAGACAGCTCGGTAAAGACGGGTTGGAGGCTGAGGCGCCCCGCGGCGAAGTGCCTGGCCTCGTCGCGCTGGATACGGGCCAGCAAATCCTTGATGAAGGGGTTGGCGCTGTAGGCCACGATGCTTTGGAAGATCGAGAGAGCGATTCCTTCGACAAGGATCTGCATGCCCAACGAAGTGATGTCGAGCGCGCTCGAGGTGATCGTGTCCTCGAGCAGGGCCTGCAGGGCTCGTCCGAGCGGATAGCGCACGCCGACCTTGTCGTTGACCAGGCGCGCGTAGGCTTCGATGTGGCGGGCCTCGTCCATCACCTGGGTCGCAGCGAAAAGCCGCGCCGAGAGATCCTCGTGCGCGCAGGCGATCTTGGCAGCGCAAATCATCGCGGCCTGCTCGCCGTGCAGGATCTGCGACAGGAGCCACCCCTGCGCCTGCCGTCGCAGTTCAGAACGTCCCCGCTCGTCCAGGGTGGACCAGACGTCGGTGCCGTAGACCAGGAGCGTGGCATCGGGCATGCCGAGCGGATTCGCCGGATCGAGTTCAGTGTGCCAGTCGATGTCGCGGTCGATGTCCCACTGCGTGCGTTTGGCCTTGGCGTAGAGCACCTGCAGGTCGGCATCGCGGAGTTCGTAGTCGTCGCACACCCGGGCCGTCACCGGCATGGCGAGTCGCAAGGGAACCGAAGGGGACGCAAGAGGAGAGGCCATGAGAATCGCAGGATCGGTGCTGGCAGTGTTTCAAGCGACAGCCAGACCCGGGTGTTGCCCGACCGGCTCCAGCCAGACGCCCTGCGTGCTGCCGGCACGAGTCAGTGCGCTCCTGACCGCCGCCCCCCACCGCCGGTGGACGGGGTGACAGCAGAGCGTGTTGTCGCCGGGGCCATCGAGGTCCCGTCGTATGCGGTCGACGATCGACACGGCCGGCCGCGTCGGCGCTCCGGCGTGCTCGTGCATCCTGGCGGTGAGGCCGCTGCCGAGCAGCACGCGGGAGTCGAGCAGCTCGGCGGGCAGCGCGCCGTGGAAAGGTGATCGGATGTGGATGTAGAGGCGTGCTTCTTCGCCCAGGGCTTGCCAGAGCAGGGCTGCGATGTTCGAGAGCAAGTGGACATACTGGAAGTGGTCGAGCCACACCGGCGTGCGTTGCGCCGGTTGAGAGTCATGAATGCGCGCATGGTCGTCGGCGTCGCCCAGGGGAATCACGTAGGCACGTGCAGTACTGAATACCGCCATGCCGTTGCGACGCGCAAGACGGTAATGCTGGACGAGCAACCGCGTGCCGGACGCTGGCGGGGGCGGCGTCGCGTCCCGGCGGCTGGCATCCGGGTCCCGGGGGCTGTCGACCGGGCGGCTGGTGCGGTGCGCGCGGCGGGACTCGCCTTCGGAGGCAGGCGAGCAGAGCGGCGCGCGCTCCAGCTCGCAACGCACGTCGGGTGCGACGTTCAGCTCGGCGATCGCGCGGTAGCCGTTGAGGGCCAGGGAGCTGATGACGATCCGTTCGGGTGATGGGCGCGCCGGATCGGCGAGTCCGAGGAGCATGGATATCCACGGGTCGCTGCCGAAGCAATGCCCGTATTGATCATGACCGTCCGGAGCGATGTGGGCGTCGATGGCCCGCACCAGTGCCTGCCTTTGCGAGGCGGGAAAAAATGGCAGGGCGACGAGGACCCCCGGCCGAGTTCGGCAAAATTGGCGCAGTGCGCGTGCGAGCTGCGTCATGGCATGGCCGGGGGTTGCCGCACCGACCTGTACCGGCAGCGCGCCACCGGCGGGTTCGTCTCCCGGTCCGATGTCGATGACCGCGGTGGCGATGCCGAAGCCGGACGGGCCCCACCTTGCGTTGTGCAGCCAGAAACTCAGTCGGTGGATGTCGACATCCAGCACTTGCAGGAGCAAGCGTCGGCAGCGACCACTCTCGGCCGCCTGCGCGCATTGGTCGCGCAGCACGTAGCCCCAGCCCGCGCATTCGTAGGCGCAAGTCATCCAGTCGAGCGGCCTTCCCAGACTGCGAGCCAGGTCGCCCCTGAACGCCTCGGCGAGCGGCCCGCTGTCGAACAACAAGGGCGACAGCACCGTTGATGTGATCACGTGCTCATCGACCGGCCGCGCGTCGTCGAGTGTGGGCAAGGCGGCACGCGCGGCCAGGCTGGCGAGGGCGGCGGTGTCGCCGACCAGGCCGGCACCGGTGGTCGACCTTGCGACGGTGCGGCGGTACGCCAGCGAGCGCAAGGTGAGCCGGGGGCCCCTGCGTCGGGAAGCTGTTTGCATCAGGGCGTCTCGGCGCTGAGCTGACCGTGCAGATCGGCCAAGGTCGTGTACTGCGAGAGCTCGAGCGCCTCGGGATCGAAGCTGCCATAGAGCTGTTCGCAAAAAATGATCAGTTCAACGATGTTCAACGAATCGATGCCGAGTTCGCCGATGCCGACGTCGGTTTCGACGTTGTCGACGTTGAGTATTTTCGCGACCTCGATGGCGAGTAGACGTTGCTTGTCAGCGTCGAGAGGGAGTGCATCGTTCGTGGCGATCGGCGAGGAGGGGAGGGACATGTGGGGGGCGGAAACAGGGTAGGGGAAGACCGAGCGGCGGCGGGGTGTCGTCAAGCGGGAGGGGCTGTCGAGCTGGCGAACGGCCTGCCTGCCCTGCCGTGCGCGGCGCGGTACAGCTCGTGGTAGCAGCGATAGCAGCTGCCTTCCATCTTCGTGAACGCCAGCAGATCGCGCTGGTCGCCAAAGCCCAGCACCGACCCGCCACGCACCAGTGCCTGCAACATGGCGTTCGACGCGAATTTCAGTGCCAGGGAACGATGGATCGCCACCACAGACGTGTCGGGACAACGGCTTTGTTCGAATGCCGCCGCCTGGAGGTAGTCGACTGCCGGAGCGATGTCGTCATGGCGCCTGATTCGGCCCAGGTCGGTCAGCCACTGGACGTGAGCCATCAACGCGCGGACGAAAAACGGACGCACGGTGGCGAGATACCTGCTCATCATCAGCGCGCTGCCGGCGCCCAGACGGTCGGCCCGCGCCAGCTCGACTTCGCCCTCGACGTCGGCAAGTTGCAGCATGCCCTCGAGGAACGGCGCGCCGCAGGGGTGGCGAACCAGCTGGCGGTAGCTCTCGGGACCGACCAGGTAGGCCGCGGGGACGCTCACGCCAGGCAACCGCGAGACGATCACTGCCAAGGCGTCGCGGTGGGCCTCGATGGCCCAGACCTTGGCGACGGTCAGCCGGATCGTTCCCGTCGCCGTCGGGCGTGCGATCGTGCGCCAGCCGTCCAGCGCCGGGCCGCCGCGGTCGCTGGAGAGAAAGGTGAACGGACGTCCCGTGGCGGTCCAGGCGAGGGCGCGGGCTTGCTGCGCGGGGCTGAAGAACAATGCCAGCATGAAGCGCGCGAACGCGCGCATCAAGCCCCGAAAGTGACACGCCAGGCCCTCGGTGCGGATTTTTGCCAGCACGCGCTCCGCGTCGGCGAGTTCGTGGTCGTGCAAGGTCGCCTTCGACGCGTGCCCCGCAGCGCTCGTGGGTTGCTGCGATGCCGAGGCGAGACACCCGGACGGCGCTTCAGCTTGCTGACGGATGATCATCTCGCTGTCGAGCTGTCGAACCGCCGCGTCGGTCAGCATGTCCGCCAGGGCCCTTGGGAGCGGCCCGAAGCACGCCAGCGTGTCCATCACGGGTCGAACAGCCAGGCCTGGGAATCCCCCGGCGGGTGACCGGAAGGGGGAAGCCGCGGTGACTTTCGCCGGGCCGGATGCGTTCATGCCTTGCCCCCGAGCACGACAGGCGCAGCGTGGGCGGGCGGCGGACAAGGCGGGGATCCAGCGGCGGCGGCCGAGAGCGCATGGTAGAGCTCGCGGCAGCGCGATCGCTGCAGCTTGCCACTGGTGGTCAATGGCACGGTGCGCGGTGCGACGAAGACGATCTCTTTCGCGCCGTGGCCGCACGCGCGTTGCAGCAGCGACTGCAACTCGGCCCGGGTTTCGGCCGTTGCGTCATCGGGCGTGGCCTCGACCAGGATCACCAACTTTTCGGTGCCGTCCTGAGGGTCCGGAATGCCGATGGCCACGCAGCGGCCTCGGCGCACCGCGGGGTGCCTGGCGAGCACGAGCTCGAAGTCTTCGGGAAATCGGTTGGCCCCGCGGATGATGATGATGTCTTTGCTGCGGCCGAGGATGTAGAGATGGCCGCAAGCGCAATAGCCGATGTCTCCGGTCCTGAACCACCCCTGCGCGTCGAACGGTCGAGCCGGCGCCTCGTTTGCGCCCGCCAGGTACCCTTGCATCAGCGAACTGCCGCGGATGACGATCTCGCCGATGGTCCGCTCTGCAACCGGGTCACCGCCGGCCGTGCGTATCTCGCAGGCCATGCCGGGGATCGCGCTGCCGACCGAGACCGGCGTGTCCGTCGGCGCGAGACCGGGCACCGGAACCGGACGTGCCAAGCCTTCCGTGGAGGCGGCGTGCGCGTCGATGCGGTCGCACACGACGTGCAGCAGGCGGTCCGCGACCGGGGGGCCGACCGCGGCGTGCATCGTGACCGCCAGCGTGGATTCGGCCATCCCGTAGCAAGGTTGCAAGGCCGAGGCGGCGAGTCCGTAGGGACGGAAGGTGGCGGCGAAGTGTTCCAGACTGTGGGCATCGACTCGCTCGGCACCCACGAAGATGGTGCGGCAGTGGCGCAGATCGACACCGGCCATGCGGTCGGCGCGGAAGCGGCGAACGCAGTACCGCAAGGCAAACGCCGGCACCGGGGTGGTGCTCGCGCGCCGCTCGGCCAGGTGCCGGATCCAACCGAGGGGGTGACGCAGGAAGCTGCTGGGCGGCAACAGCAGCAACGGGGCATGCTGGTAGACGTTGCAGAGCAGTGTCATGAGCCCCATGTCGTGATGCAGGGGAAGCCACGAGACCGTGTTGTCCCCGCGCCCCGGGTCGTAGGCGACGCGTTCGGCGATCGCACGGGCGTTGTCGGTCACGTTGCGGTGGGTGATCAGGGCGGCCTTGGGCCTGGACGACGAACCCGAGGTGAGTTGCACGTGGTGCAGGTCTTCCGGGCCATGGGCACAAATGACAGCGGTTCCGCCTGCGGCACACGCCTGCCGCAGCTCGTCGAGGTCCACCACTCTGGTCGGGGTGTCGGGCGTCTCGAGGTCGGCCCGTGGTCGCGCCGCGCGACTTTCGACGAACACGACCCGCGGCGCATAGAGTCGGCAGACAAGCCCGAGCCATGAGGGGGCGGGTGCGATGCCACGCCGGTCCGGCGGGGCCACCGTGCAGGGGAGCGCCCCTCGCAGGATGCAACCGAGCAGCAACGCGACGTAGTCCGTGCACGGGTTGAACGCCAGCAGGACCAGGTCGCCCCGCGCCACCCCCAACTCGCCCAGCGCCGCGCAGGACGCCAGGGCCCGACGCGCCAGCTCGGCGTGCGGCATGTCGTTGCAAACGCCGCATTCGGCGATGACGCTGATGGCGTGAGCACCCCGGGCCGCCAGCGCTTGAGTCGAACGATGCGGTGGATCGACGATGCGGTCGATCAAGATGGAACGCTGGCCCACGGCGCTAGCCCTTTTCACGGTCGTGATTCTCGAAGACCGACTGATGGAGCACCCGCATCAACCTGGGTGATTCGTTAACCATCGTCGATCTGACCGGGAAAGTCTGACGTCTTCGTTCGGCCCCGACCTTACGAGAAGTCGGCTACGCAGTTCATCATTTGTATAAATCCGCAAGGGAGCGCTGAGGGTCGAGGTTCGGATTGTTTCGGCCGGCGCAGGGGTGCCACGCGCGTCCTTGCAAGCCCGGTCCGCACGAAAGCCGTCACGTCGGCGCCGCTGCGGGTAAGCTGGCCGACGTGGTCCTGCGCCCGCAGACCGTTCGAGGGAGAACCCGTGGCAAGCAAGCAAACCGAGCATCCCGCGCTGAAAGCCGTGCGCACCTCCGGGGCTGGCAAGGTCAAGGTCGCGGTGAGCGACATCGACGGTGTCCTGCGGGGAAAGTACCTGCACGTCGACAAATTTCTCGGTGCCGCCGAGCCTCATCCGCAGGGCGGCTTCGGGTTTTGCGACGTGGTGTTCGGTTGGGACGTGAACGACCACTGCTACGACAACGCCGCGCTGACCGGTTGGCAGCACGGATTTCCCGATGCGCTCGCGCGTCTCGACCTGGGAACTTACCGCCAGGTGCCGTGGGACGCCGACGTGGCGTTCTTCCTCGGCGAATTCGTCACGGGCAGCGGCGCCCCGTCACCCATTTGCCCGCGCCAGACCTTGAAGCGGGTCCTCAAGCGCGCCGAGAAACTCGGCCTGCAGGCGATGGCGGGCATGGAATTCGAGTGGTTCAATTTTCGCGAGACGCCGCAGAGCTGGGCCGCCAAAAAGGGCGTCGGCCCCGAGCCGATCACGCCGGGCATGTTCGGCTACTCGCTGCTGCGCATGAACCATCAGCGCGATTACTGCCATGCGCTGATGGACGAGATGCCTCGCTTTCGCGTGCCGATCGAAGGGCTGCACACCGAGACCGGGCCGGGAGTCTATGAAGTGGCGATCGCGTTCAGCGAGGCGCTGGAGCAGGCCGACCGGGCGATCCTCTTCAAGACCGGCGCCAAGGAAATCGGGGCGCGTTTCGGGGTGATGCCCAGCTTCATGGCGAAGTGGAGCGCCCAGTACCCGGGATGTTCCGGCCACATTCACCAGAGCCTCTCGGACGGCCATGCCAATCTCTTCCACGACGCGCAGAGCCCGCGCCGAATGAGCTCGCTGTTCGAGAGTTACCTGGCCGGCCAGACCGGCTTTCTGATGGAGTTCGCGCCGATGTTCTGGCCGACCATCAACAGCTACAAGCGCCTCGTCGACGGCTTCTGGGCCCCGACCAAGCCCACCTGGGGCATGGACAACCGCACCGCGAGCTTTCGGGTAATCGCCGGCAGTCCCAAGGCCACACGCCTGGAGACTCGCTGCCCCGGCGCCGACGTGAATCCCTATCTGGCCATGGCCGCGGTGATCGCGGCGGGGCTGCACGGCGTGGAACAAGGCCTGGCGCTGACCCAGCCGCCGATCACCGGCACCAATGCGGGCGCCGAAAGCGTTCCGCGTGCGCCCCGCACGCTCATCGAAACCACGCGCATATTCAAGCAGTCGGACCTGGCGCGCGACTGGTTCGGCGATGATTTCGTCGACCACTTCGCGGCCACCCGCGAATGGGAATGGCGCCAATGGCTGGACGGCGTCACCGACTGGGAGTTGAAGCGCTACTTCGAGATCATCTGAGGCCTCACGCATGAGCATCCAACGCTATTCTTTTCCGACCACGATCCATTTCGGTCCCGGTGCGCGCGCCCTGCTGGGACCGCACTTGCACGAACTCGGACTGCGGCGCCCCCTGGTCGTCACCGACGCCGGGCTGGCCACGCTGCCATTGATCACCGAGCTACTGGCCGAGCTCGAGGCGGTCGGCCTGCAAGCGGGGCTCTTCCAAGGGGTCGCGGGCAACCCGAGCGGCCCGCAGGTGATGCAGGGCGCCGCCGCCTTTCGTGCGCACGGCGCCGATGCGGTGGTCGGCGTGGGCGGCGGCGCGGCGCTCGACGTCGCCAAGGTGGTCGGATTGCTCGCGACCCACCCCGGCGACGTGATGGAGTATGCGTGGGACCACCCGCGGGTTCGTCCCATCGATCCGGCGCGCCTGCCTTACTTCGCCGCGCTTCCCACCACGTCGGGGACCGGCAGCGAAGTCGGGCGCAGCAGCGTCATCAGCGACGTGGACAGCCATGTGAAGCGGGTGATTTTTTCGCCGGCGATCCTGGCCCGGGTCGTCTTTGCCGACCCCGAACTCACGCTCGGCCTGCCCGCCCACGTGACGGCCGCGACCGGCATGGATGCGTTGACGCACAATATCGAAAGCTACCTCTCGCCGAGCTACCACCCCCTGTGCGACGGCATCGCGCTCGAGGGCACGCGCATCGCCGCCCACGCGCTCCTTGCGGCCGTGCGCGAGCCGGGCAACCTGAAGGCACGCGCCGACATGATGATGAGCTCGATGATGGGGGCGATCGCGTTTCAGAAGGACCTCGGGGCGGTGCACTCCTGCGCGCATGCGCTGGGCACCGTTTGCGACCTGCACCATGGGCTGGCCAATGCCTTGATGATCGAACCGGTGATGAGCTTCAACCTCGAGACCGAGCCGGCCAAGTTCGCCGAGCTGGCGCACGTCGTGGGCCTGAGCTCGGGGCAGGCATTCGTGCCGTGGTTGGCCCATCTCAAGCACCAGATCGGGATCGCGCCGGGGTTGTCGACCGTGGGCGTCAGACGCGACCAGTTCGCGCGCCTGGTCGAGATCGCGGTGGCCGACGGGTGCCACGCCACCAACCCGCGCCCTTGCGCTGCCGCCGACTTCCAGCGCTTCTTCGAGGACGCGTTCTGATGCCGCGGCCCCTGATCATCGGAATTTCGGCTCGCATCCATCATCCGGTCGGCCCGGTACTCGATCTGGGCGGCGTCTACACCAAGACGCTCCACTACCTGGAGCAATCGGTGGCGCATTGGGTGCTCGCCAAGGACGTCCTGGCGGTCATGATTCCCGCGATCGAGAGCGACGGGCTGATCCAGCGCAGCGAGATGAGCCTGAGTTCCTATGCCGAGCACCTGGACGGCCTGGTGCTGCAGGGCGGTGCCGACATCGCTCCGGAGAGCTATGGCGAGCAGCCGCTGACCCCCGAGTGGGCCGGCGACCGGGTGCGGGACCGCTACGAAATCGACCTGTTCAATGCGTTCGTCGCTGCCGGCAAGCCGGTGATCGGGATTTGTCGCGGGTGCCAGCTGATCAACGTGGCTCTCGGAGGGACCTTGTTCCAGGACATACCGACCCAGGTCGCGCAGGCCATCACGCACCGCGACGCCGACCTCTACGAGCGCGCCTTGCACGACGTCAATCTGGTCCAGGGTACGCGGCTTGCACAGCTCTACCCCCAGGTCCATCAAGCCAAGATCAATTCGATCCACCACCAGGCCGTCAAAGACCTCGGGCGCGAACTGGTGGTCGAGGCGCTCGGCGTCCCCGACGGCATCGTCGAAGCCATTCGCTGGCGGGGCCCCAGCTACGTCTTCGGCATGCAGTGGCACCCCGAATTCCTGGCCCTCGGCGCACTCGACGCCGCTCAACTCGATGGCGGCCCGATCCTGGCGGACTTCCTCGCGACCGCTCGCGCTTGCCGCGGTGCGGCGTGACATCGCTGTCCCTGTTCCCGGTCCTGATTCCCTGTCCTGTTTCCGAGCCACTCCCATGCTGAAAATTCACAACCCTGCGACGGGTGCCTTGCTGGCCGAATTGCCTTGCGCGAGCGCCGAACTGGTGGCCGAACGTGCCGCCGCGGCGCGCGCGGCGCAGGCCGCCTGGTGGGCACGCGGGCTGGACGATCGGCTGGCGTGCCTGCAACGCTTTCGGGTCGCGCTGGCGGCCGAGGTCGAACCGCTGGCCGCGACCCTGACCGCCGAGGTCGGCAAGCCCATTCGCCAGTCGCGCCAGGAGCTGCATGGACTGCTCGGCCGGATCGACTTCTTCCTTGCCGAGGCCGAGACCACGCTCGGCGCGCGGCAGGTCTTCGACGACGGTGCCACGCGCGAAGTCATCAGCGCCGATCCGCTGGGCGTGATCGTCAACATCTCGGCCTGGAACTACCCCTATTTCGTCGGTGGCAATGTGTTCGTCCCGGCCCTGCTGGCGGGCAATGCCGTGCTCTACAAGCCCTCCGAATTCGCCACCTTGACCGGCTTGAACATCGCCAGACTCCTGCACGAATCGGGCGTGCCTGGCGATGTTTTCGCGCCGCTGGTCGGCGGCGGCGACGTCGGTGCGAACCTGCTGGCGCAGCCGATCGACGGCGTATTTTTCACCGGTTCCCACGCCACCGGCGCGCGCATCGCCGCGGCGGTCGGGGGGCGCTTCATCAAGCTGCAGCTCGAGCTGGGCGGCAAGGATCCGACCTACGTAGCCGACGACGCCGACCCCGTCCTGGCGGCTCAGGCGCTTGCCGACGGGGCGATGTACAACGCCGGGCAGAGCTGCTGCTCGGTCGAGCGCATCTATGTGCACGAACGCGTGCACGACGCTTTCGTCGCGGCGTTCGTCGAGACCGTGCGAGGCTTCGTGCTCGGCGATCCGACGCGCGAGGAAACGTACATCGGCGCCATCACCCGGGCGGCGCAGCTCGATGTGCTGCGTGAGCAGGTCGCCGATGCCCAGGCCAAGGGCGCACGCTTGCTGATCGGCGGCAAGCAGCTCGACGACCGCGCGGGTCATTGGTTCGAGCCCACCGTGCTGTGCGACGTCGATCACACGATGGCATTGATGCGCGACGAGAGTTTCGGACCCTTGATCGGCATCCAGAAGGTCGCCAGCGATGAAGAAGCCTTGCGCCTGATGAACGATACCCGCTACGGGCTCACCGCCGGGGTCTTCAGCCGGGACGAGGCCCGGGCGCGGACGCTGCTTTCCCAAGTCAATGCCGGCAGCGTCTATTGGAACTGCTGCGACCGGGTGAGCCCCCGGCTGCCCTGGTCGGGGCATGGCGATTCGGGCGTGGGGGTCACGTTGTCGACCCTCGGGATCCAGGCGTTCACGCGGCCGCGGGCATGGCATTTGCGCCGGCCGGCGTGATGCCCGGGTAGCGCACCGGCACAGCAGCCAAAAACGTCGCGACGGGGTGGCTTGCCCGCCACGCGGGCCGCCGGTTGGCCTGGAGAGCTGCCTCGCCGCTCGTCGATAATCCACCCGCCCTGTCCCCTTCGACCCTGCCGCGCGCCCGCTCTGGATGAAATTGCTGTCTCGACCCCCACTTGCGTGGCTGCTCACCATCCCCTATGTCGTACTGGTTCTTGGACTGGCCGTGACGATCGCGGCGCTCTCCTACCAGGCTGCCAGCCATGCGGTCGATACCGTCTCGGACCGGTTGCTCTCGGAGACCGTGCAGCGCATCGGCCAGGCGGTCGAGCGCCACGTGGTCGGTTCGGGCGCGGTGCTCGAAGCCGCGTTCCCACGCGGCATGGCGGCGCCGGCCGATATCCGCGGTGAGCTCGCCGCGTTGCGCACGCGCCTCTGGATCGCCACCACGCTGCACCGCGACCCGAACAACTACGCCTACTACGGCAACCGGCTCGGCCAGTTCGCGGGGGTGTGGCGCTTCTCCGATCGGGACGCCGAGTGGCGCGTCAAGGTGGACGCCGATCAGCCGCGCACCGTCTACGGCTTCAGCGGGATCGATGGCGATCTGCGCGAAACGCGGCGCGAGGCGGCGCACTACGATCCCCGCCAGCGTCCCTGGTACCTGGTCGGGACCCGCACGGCCTTGCAGGCCTGGACCTCCGTCTACGTCGACTTCACGACCCACGAGCTGGTCGCGACCCGGGCGCGCCGCGTCAACGGCAGCGACGGCCAGATCGAAGGGGTGGTCGCGACCGACCTGTCGTTGCGCGCCCTGGAGGACTTCGTGCGCGAACTGCACGTCTCCGAGCACGGCTTCGCCTTCATCGTCGAGCCCAATGGCGACCTGGTCGCGGCGTCCAATTCGGCCAACGTGGTGCGGCAGTCGGACGGGCATTACCAGCGCCTGAACGCCGGCTCGGTCGACAATCCGCTGCTGCTCGCGACCTTTCGGGAATTGCGCGGCGCGCTGTCCGGGCCGGCCTCGCAGCAGCCCGGGGTGCGCCGTTTCACCGGCCCCGACGGGCATCAGATCGAAGCCGGCTTCGCCCGCGTGACCGATTCGGTCGGCCTGGACTGGACGGTGGTGGCGGCCGTGCCGCGCGCCGATTTCATCGGCGGGGTGACCGAAAACGTGCTGCGCACGATCGCCGTGGGCGTGTTCGCCGCCCTGATCGCCGTGGCACTCGGGCTGGTCATCGTGCGCTCGGTGACGGGGGACCTGCGGCGGCTCTCGGTGGCCGCGGCACGGGTCGGCGACGGCGACCTGGAAAGCCCGATCGACATCCAGCGCAGCGACGAACTGGGTGCGCTCGCGGAGAATTTTCGCCTGATGCAGCGCAAGCTCCGCACCGACAAGCTCACCGGCCTGGCCAATCGCGACGCGGTCGTGCAGCGCCTGGAGGCGCGCATTCGACACCGGCGCCGCTTCGTCGAGCCACCCGCGATGGCGGTGCTGTTCGTCGACATCGATGACTTCAAGTCGGTCAACGATCGGTTCGGCCACGAAACCGGCGACCGCGTCCTGGCCGAACTCGGGGCGCGACTGGTCAAAGGCGTGCGGGACACCGACCTGGTCGCCCGCTACGCCGGTGACGAGTTCATCGTGCTGCTGGACGGTGTCGCCTCGGTCGATGCTGCCGACGAAGTTCGCCAACACCTGGAACACGCGCTGCAAGAACCAATCGAAGCACTTCCGGGGGGCATACGGGCGAGCGTCGGCGGTAGCATCGGATTGGCGCTCTACCCGCGCGACGGCCTGGAGGCGCACAGCGTGATCGCGGCTGCCGACAACGACATGTACAAACGCAAGTCCGGGCGCGCGAGCTCGGCCACCTGAAGGATGACGCGAGATGACGGACCCCCACGAGCGCCGCAGCGAGGCCACCCGTTGAGCGGCCGCCGAGCCGGTGCCGGGCGCGGGCGCAGGGTCGCCTGCATGGTGGGGCTCTGGCTGGCCGTGGCGTGGAGCGCGGCAGCGCAAGCCGCCGCACCCGCCCCAGGTCCGTACCTCGAGGACCTGACCTGGACCGAGCTGCGCGACCGCATCGCCGGGGGCGCCACCACCGCCCTGTTGCCGGTGGGCGGCACCGAGCAGAGCGGACCCCACATCGCGCTGGGCAAGCACAACACGAGGGTGCGTGTGATCGCGGGTCGGATCGCACAAAAACTCGGCGACGCGATCGTCGCCCCGACCGTCGCCTACGTGCCCGAGGGTGGAATCGACCCGCCGACCGGCCACATGCGTTTCGCCGGTACCTTGTCCATTCCCGAGGCCACGTTCGAGGCGCTGCTCGAAGCCGCGGCGCAGAGCCTTCGTCGGGCCGGGTTTCGCACCGTGGTCTTGCTGGGTGACCATGGCGGATACCAAAGAAGCCTGGAACGGGTCGCGGCCAAGCTCGACCGGGAATGGGGCGCGCACCCGGGGGGCGCGCGCGCCTTTGCCCTGCTCGACTACTATCGGGTCACCGACACCGAGTTCGTCGATGCGCTCAAGGCCCGGGGTTACGGCGTCGACGAAATCGGAACGCACGCGGGCCTCGCCGACACGGCGCTCACCCTCGCGGTCGACCCCACCCTGGTTCGTCCGGGCGCCTACGCCGAAGCCGCCAGGGAAGGGCCGCGCGAGGGGGTCCACGGCGACCCGCGCCGAGCCACCGCCGAACTGGGCCGGATCGGCGTCGACCGCATCATCGACCGGTCGGTGCAACGGCTGCGTGACCTCGCCCGACCGCATTGACCGGCACTCATGACATTCGAACGGATCACTTGAAATGAAGTTGGGACTGAAAGAGGCCGCGATCTGGAGCGGCGGAGTCGCTGCCGTCGCCGGCGTGCTGCTCGCGAGCCAGGCGCAAGGACCGGCCGCCGGCCGCCCCGCAACCCCCGCGCAGGCAGCGCCGACGCTGCTGCCCGGCATGCCGCAGGTACCCGATCCGCGCAACCTCTACAGCGAGACGGGGGCCGGCCGGGTCAGCGCCGCCCTGCAAGGCGATCCCGAGCGGATCTACGTGCCGAACCTGCGCTCGAGCGATGTCGTCGTGATCGACCCGCAGACCTTGAAGGTGGTCGACCGATTCAAGGTCGGCGTCGGGCCGCAGCACATCGTGCCGGCCTACGACCTGCGCACGCTCTGGGTCACCAACAACGCCGAGGGCCGCACCGATGGCAGCGTGACACCGATCGACCCCCACACGGGCCGGCCCGGTGCTCCGATTGCGGTGGACGACCCCTACAACATGTACTTCACGCCCGACGGCAAGTCCGCCATCGTCGTGGCCGAAGCGAGGAAGCGCCTCGATTTCCGCGATCCCAGGACCATGGCGCTGCAGTACGCGATCGAGGCCCCCGGGTGCCCGGGCATCAACCATGCCGACTTCGCGATCGACGGCCGCAGTGCCATCTTCACGTGCGAGTTCTCCGGCTCGCTGGTCAAGATCGACCTGGTCAAGCACGAAGTGATGGGCTACTTGCTGTTGCCCATGCCCGCGACGCGCTTCAAGGAATTCAAGGGTGCCCCACGGACCGCACCCGGGCAGGTCTGGGAGCCGGGCCCGACCGAAATCTGCACCGTCAGCAAAGGCATGCCGCAAGACATCCGTTCGTCGCCCGACGGCAAGCGCGTCTACGTGGCCGACATGCACGCCGACGGCGTCCACATCGTCGACACCGAGACCTTCAAGAAGGTCGGTTTCATTCCGACCGGCATCGGCGCGCATGGCCTTTACCCGAGCCGCGACGGCAAACGCTTGTATGTGGCCAATCGCGGGTCGCACGCGATACGCGGTCCCAAACTCGGCGACGGGGGCGTCTCGGTGATCGATTTCGCAACTGAAAAAGTGGTGGCGCGCTGGGCCGTCCCCGGCGGCGGGAGTCCCGACATGGGCAATGTCAGCGCGGACGGCAAGTGGCTGTGGCTCTCGGCCCGCTACGACGACGTGGTCTATCGGTTCGACACCACCAGCGGTGCGGTCGAGCAAGTCAAGGTCGGCAAGGAGCCTCACGGGCTGGTCGTCTGGCCACAGCCGGGTCGCTATTCGCTGGGGCACACCGGCAACATGCGGTAGTGGCGCGGCGCTTCAGGCGGTGCAAAGCCCTGCGACCCGGGGTGGCGCGTCGACAACGCGATGAAACTGTTTTTCGATTCGTTCTGGCGTGCGGCCGCCTATTGCGTCCTCCCGCGGGTGGTCATGCTGTCGTTGCTGCCGCTCGTGCTCATGGCGGGCCTGGCGCTCGGGCTCGGCTATCTGTACTGGGAGCCGGCGATCGACGCGGTGCGCCACGCCTTCGACTCGTTCGCAGCGCTGCGTTCGTTGTCGAGCTGGCTGGACAGCGCCGGCATGTCCGGCTTCAAAAGCGTGCTGGCGCCGATGGTCGTGGTGTTTCTGACCACCCCGGTGATCGTGGTGGTGTGCTTGCTGCTGGTGGCGGCGTTCATGACGCCCGCCATGCTCAACCTGGTGGCCGAGCGGCGGTTTGCGGGTCTGGAGCGCAGGCACGGGGGGTCGTTCCTCGGCAGCGCATGGGGCGCGTCGTGGGCCACTGGCGTCGCGCTCGTGGCCCTGCTGGTCACTGTCCCCTTCTGGTTCGTTTTTCCGCCCCTGGTGCTGGTGCTGCCGCCGCTGATCTGGGGTTGGCTCACCTACCGAGTGATGAGCTATGACGTGCTGGCCGAACACGCCAGCGCCGACGAACGCCGCGAACTGCTGCGCCGCCACCGGATTCGGCTGCTCGGCATGGGCATCTTGTGCGGTTATCTCGGCGCAGCGCCGTCCCTGGTGTGGGCATCGGGCATGTTGGCCATCGTGCTGGCGCCGGTGCTCGTGCCGGCGGCCGTCTGGATCTACACCCTCGTGTTCGCCTTCTCGGCGCTCTGGTTCGCCCACTTCACGTTGGCCGCGCTGCGGGCACTGCGGGCCGAACGTGGGCCGAGCGCAGGCCTGGCGCCGGGGCGAGGACAATCGCCCCCTGGGCGCGCCGACGAGTAGGATTTGCGTCTACCCCCAGGGAGTCCTTCCAGATGAACTTCGGTTTGATCATCGTCGGCGACGAAATCCTTTCCGGCAAGCGCGCCGACAAGCACCTGCCCAAGGTGATCGAGTTGTTGGGCGCGCGTGGCTTCGATCTGTCCTGGGCCCGCTACGTCGGTGACGACCGGGCGCGCCTCACCGCCGATCTGAAGCACGCGTTCGCCAGCGGCGACACCGTGTTTTCGTGTGGTGGCATCGGCGCGACGCCCGACGATCACACGCGCCAATGCGCCGCGGCGGCGCTCGGCGTCGGGCTTGCGCTGCATCCGACGGCGCGCGAATTGATCATGGAGCGCATGCGCGAAAGCGCTGCCGAGCAGGGGGTCGCCTACCTGCCGGATCGACCCGACAACGTGCACCGTCTCAACATGGGCGTGTTCCCGGAAGGGGCGAGCATCATTCCCAATCCGTACAACAAGATTCCGGGTTTCAGCGTGGGCCACGTGCACTTCGTTCCGGGCTTTCCCGTGATGGCCTGGCCCATGATCGAGTGGGTCCTCGACCACCATTGCGCCGCGCTGCCGGAGCGACCGCGTTCGCGGGAGAAATCGGTGATCGTCTTCGGCGCCATGGAAGCCACCTTGACGCCGCTGATGGAACGCATCGAGGCCGGATACGAGGGCGTTCGGGTGTTCAGCCTGCCGAGCGTCGACCACCCGGAGTGGGGCCGCCACATCGAGCTGGGCGTCAAGGGCAGCAGCGGTTCGCTCGACGCGGCTTACCGTGACCTGATCGCCGGGCTCGCCGAGCATGGCGCGCGTTTGGGCCCCGAAATGGTGCGCTAGACTGATCAACTTGGTGCGCGCACCGCACGGGTTCAGTGGGGGTTGAAAGGCCCTCCCGCACCCATGTCGACCGGCATCCTGGGCCACGTGCCGGCATGCAGAGATGCATCGCAGGCACGCTTTCTGCTAATTTTCAGTGCGCATTTTTCGCCCGTCAGGGCGTACCGATGGATGCGGGTCGCGCGACCCGCACCGTTTCGCGCGCTTCCCCTCACCGAACAAAGTTATTCCACAGGAGTTCCAGATGGCCAGCAAGACCGTTGCCGACGTGATGAAGATGGTGAAAGAGGCCGAGGTCAAGTTCGTCGACTTCCGTTTCACCGACACGCGCGGCAAAGAGCAACACGTGAGCGTGCCCGTGTCCCATTTCGACGAGGACAAATTCACCGCCGGCCACGCTTTCGACGGCTCGTCGATCGCCGGCTGGAAAGGCATCGAGGCCTCGGACATGCAACTGATGCCCGACCCCAACACGGCCAACATCGACCCGTTCTTCGAAGAGCCCACCCTGATCCTGACCTGCGATGTGGTCGAGCCTGCCGACGGCAAGCCCTACGAGCGCGATCCCCGCTCGCTCGCCAAGCGCGCGGAGGCCTACATGAAGGCGTCGGGTCTGGGCGACACCGCCTACTTCGGCCCCGAGCCCGAATTTTTCGTGTTCGACAGCGTGCGTTGGGGCAACGACATGTCGGGTTGCTTCTCCAAGATCGAATCCGAGGAAGCCGCCTGGAACAGCAGCAAGGAATACGAGCACGGCAATTCCGGCTATCGCCCGTCGGTCAAGGGCGGCTACTTCCCGACTCCGCCGGTCGACTCCATGCAGGACATGCGCTCCGAGATGTGCCTGGTGCTCGAATCGCTGGGCATCCCCTGCGAAGTGCATCACCATGAAGTGGCCAATGCCGGCCAGATGGAAATCGGCACCAAGTTCAGCACGCTCCTGCAGCGCGCCGACTGGGTTCAGCTGCAGAAGTACGTGATCCAGAACGTCGCGCACAGCTACGGCAAGACCGCGACCTTCATGCCCAAGCCGATCGTCGGCGACAACGGGTCGGGCATGCACGTCCACCAATCGGTCTGGAAAGACGGGAAAAACCTGTTCGCGGGCGATGGTTACGCGGGTCTCTCGGAATTCGCGCTCTTCTACATCGGCGGCGTGATCAAGCACGCGCGGGCGCTCAACGCCATCACCAACCCGGGAACCAACAGCTACAAACGCCTGGTCCCGGGGTTCGAGGCGCCCGTGAAGCTGGCCTATTCGTCGAAGAACCGGTCCGCCTCGATCCGCATTCCGCACGTCGCCAATCCCAAGGGGCGGCGCGTCGAAGCGCGTTTCCCGGACCCGCTGATGAATCCCTACCTGGGATTTTCCGCGCTGCTGATGGCCGGCCTGGACGGTGTCGAGAACAAGATCCATCCCGGCGAGGCCGCGACCAAGGACCTCTATCACCTCCCGCCCGAAGAAGACGCGAAGATCCCGACCGTCTGCCACAGCCTCGACCAGGCGCTCGAGTACCTGGACAAGGACCGTGCCTTCCTGACCAAAGGGGGGGTCTTCACCGACGCCTACCTCGATGCCTACATCGAACTCAAGATGGCCGAAGTGACGCGCTTCCGCATGGCGACCCATCCGGTCGAATTCGACATGTACTACACGCTCTGAGCGTTCGCCGGCGCGCCTTCCCGGGCGCGCGCCCACCGGCCGGGGACGTCGCGAGACGGTCCCGGCGGCTGCGGCGAGGGGTGTCATGCGCGACAATGATTGCCGGCCCGTGTCGGCGCCCGCTGCCAGCGGCGCGTTAGAGACAGGCCAGGAGAAATCAACGCATGAAGCCTGTCGTTTCCGTTCTCGTTTCGATGACTCTCGCCGTGGCCGGTGCGCTCGGCGCCGGCCACGCCGCGGCGGCCGATGGCAGCACCACCTATCGCTGTCCCGGCAACGAATACAACAACACCCTGTCGGCCAAGGAAGCCAAGGACAAGGGCTGCAAAACGGTCGAAGGGGCGCCCATCACGATCATCCAGAGCGTGAGGCCGCACGCGCCGGTGCCGCCCGTGGCCGCGTCCAGCGGAGTCAACCGGGTTGACCCGGTCGAGCAGCGCCTGCGAGACAACGACGCGCGTCGCATCCTCGAAGGCGAACTGCGTCGCGAAGAAGACCGCCTGGCGGCGATGAAGGCCGAATACAACAATGGTCAGCCCGAGCGCCAGGGCAATGAAAAGAACTACCAAAAATACATCGACCGGGTGGCCGACATGAAAGCCGCGATCGATCGCAAGGAAGGCGACATCGCCGCCCTCAAGCGCGAGATCTCGAAGACCCCGCCATGACCGGCCTGGTGGTGTTCGTCGCCGGCCCCGCGCGGCCCCGCGCATGAAGCGCCTGCCGTCGCCTGCCATGCCGGCCCCCGCGGCTGCCCACCAGGCCTACGCCGCCTTCGACCACCTCGCGACCCTCGTTGCCGTGGTCGGCCCGGACGGCCAGTGCGTATTCGCCAACGCATCCTTCGAGAGCGTGCTCGGCCTGTCGAGGCGCAGCGTGCAACGCGGGATGGTATTTGACTGGTTCGTCGACCCGCAGCGCCTGCGCGACACGGTCGCCGCCGTGAGTCGCAACGAGTACGCCACGAGCCGGCTGGAGGCCTTGTTGCGGCGTCCGGGCGCGCTCCTGGGCGAGCCGCTGCCGGTGCATGTCATTGTCAATCAGATGGACCAGTCGACCCACGTGATCGTCGAATTGGTCGAGATCGAGCAGCAAACCCGTCAGGACCGCGAGGAGCGCGCGCTCGACCAGGCGCAGGTCACCAAGGAGCTGATCCGCAACCTCGCCCACGAGATCAAGAATCCGCTCGGCGGCATCCGCGGGGCCGCGCAACTTCTCGAGATGGAAGTCGAGTCGCGTGCGCTGCACGAATACACCCAGGTCATCATCGGTGAGGCCGACCGGCTGCAGGCGCTGGTCGATCGGCTGCTGGCACCGCACCGCAAGCCGCACGTGGTGAGCGACGTCAACATCCACGAGGTCTGCGAACGGGTTCGGGCATTGATCCAGGCCGAATTTCCACGCGGCCTCGCGATCGAGCGCGATTACGACATCTCGATTCCCGACTTCCGCGGGGACCGCGAGCAGCTCATCCAGGCGGTGCTCAACATCGCGCACAACGCCGCCCACGCGCTGGCCGACCGGATCGGTGCCGGAGACGCGCAAATCCTGCTGCGCACCCGCATTGCCAGGCAGGTTACCCTCGGTAAGCAGCGCTATCGACTGGCACTGGACTTGCATATCGAGGACAACGGCCCGGGTATCCCGGAGTCCATCCGGGATCGCATCTTCTACCCTCTGGTATCAGGGCGAGACGGCGGCTCCGGACTCGGACTCACGCTGGCGCAGACGTTCGTGCAGCAACATCTCGGCACGATCGAATGCGAGAGCGAACCCGGCCGCACGATTTTCAAGATTGTCATTCCGCTGCCCTGAACGCCACGAGCGGGCGAGGCGACGGGAAGCAACCCGGCGACAGGGCCGGCCGACCATGAACGCAAGGCAGGAATGAAACCCATCTGGATCGTTGACGACGACCAATCCATCCGTTTCGTGCTCGAAAAAGCGCTGGCACGCGAGGAATTCGCAGTGCGCAGCTTCACGAATTCCCGCGACGTGTTGGCCGCGCTCGCCGAGAACGACGAGCCTCAGGTCCTGGTCTCGGACATCCGCATGCCGGGCGGATCCGGGATCGAATTGCTGGCCAAGGTACGCGAGCGCTTGCCGGGGCTTCCGGTCATCATCATGACGGCCTATTCGGATCTCGACAGCGCGGTCAGTGCCTTCCAGGGCGGCGCCTTCGAGTACCTGCCCAAGCCTTTCGACGTGCCCAAGGCCGTCGAGCTCATTCGGCGCGCGGTCGAGGAAAGCCTGCGCGAAGAAGTGCGCGACGAGAAGGCGGCCCAAGTGCCCGAGATGCTCGGGCAGGCCCCCGCCATGCAGGATGTGTTTCGGGCCATCGGTCGGCTCAGCCAGAGCATCGTGACCGTGCTGATCACCGGTGAATCCGGTTCGGGCAAGGAGCTGGTCGCCAATGCGCTGCACAAGCACAGCCCGCGCGCCAGTGGCCCCTTCGTGGCGATCAACACCGCGGCGATTCCGAAGGATCTGCTCGAGTCCGAACTGTTCGGCCACGAACGCGGTGCGTTCACCGGGGCGCAAACGACGCGCCGCGGGCGTTTCGAACAGGCCGACGGCGGCACGCTGTTTCTGGACGAGATCGGCGACATGCCGTTCGACTTGCAGACGCGCTTGCTGCGCGTGCTCAGCGACGGTCAGTTCTATCGTGTGGGCGGCCACAACCCGATGCGCAGCAATGTGCGGGTGATCGCCGCGACGCACCAGAACCTCGAGGACCGGGTCAAGCTCGGGGCGTTTCGCGAAGACCTCTTCCATCGATTGAATGTCATCCGGCTGCGCCTGCCCGCATTGCGGGAACGCGCGGAAGACGTGCCGGCGCTGACGCGCTTCTTCCTGCAAAAAAGTGCCAAGGAACTCGGGGTCGAGGCCAAGCGCATCACCGACGCCGCACTCGCGCGGCTGATGCGTTTCGATTTTCCCGGCAACGTGCGCCAGCTCGAAAACATCTGCCACTGGCTGACCGTCATGGCACCGGCCCAGATGATCGAGGCCAAGGACCTGCCGCCCGAACTCGCGCTGGAAACCTTCGCATCGGAGGTCGCGCCGATCGCTCCGGCTCGCCTGCCGCGCGAGGCCCGGCCGCCCGACCCCGTGGCCTCCGATTCGCCGCCTCTGGCGCCCGCGCCCCCGGCGCATTGGCTGGGCGGCCTGGAACGGGAAGCGCGCAACTTGTTGCAGTCGGGCGACCCCCAGGTCTGGGACACCCTCACGCGCAAGTTCGAAGCACAGCTGATCCGTACCGCGCTCGAGATAACCCGCGGCCGCCGCATCGAGGCCGCGCAAAAACTCGGGATCGGCCGCAACACGATCACCCGCAAGATCCAGGAGCTCGGCCTGGAAGACTAGATGTTCAAGGGTCCGGGCGATCGAGGCGACTGATCCCCGGTCAGGTCAACTCGCAGATCACCGGCGCGTGGTCACTGGGTCGATCGTTCTTGCGGGTGGCCTTGTCGATGACGCAGCTCGTCACGCGTTTCGACAGGGCGTCGCTCACGAGGATGTGGTCGATCCGCAACCCGCGGTTCTTCTGAAACGCGAGCATCCGGTAGTCCCACCAACTGTAGAGCTTGGGTCCCTGCTCGAACATGCGGAACGAGTCGTGCAGTCCCGTCGCGAGCAAGGCCTTGAAGTGCGCCCGCTCCTCGGGCGTGCAAAGCACCTGCCCGGCCCAGGCCACCGGGTCGTGCACATCGCGGTCCTCGGGGGCGATGTTGTAGTCGCCCATGAGGACCAGTTGCGGATGGGCGGCCTGCTCGGTGGCGATCCAGCGCCTCAAGGCGTCGAGCCAGGCCAGCTTATAAGGGAATTTCTCGCTCTCCACGGACTGCCCGTTGGGAACATACGCGCAGACGACCCGCACGCCTGCGACGGTGCCGGCGATGATCCGGGTCTGGTGGTCGTCGTGACCGGGGATGTTGCGCACGATGTCGCTCGCCGGGGTCGTGCTCAACAGCGCGACGCCGTTGTATGTCTTCTGACCGAACCATTCCACGTGATAGCCGGCGTCGCGTATGGCCTGGTCGGGAAACTTGTCGTCGGCGAGCTTGGTCTCCTGCAGCCCGACCACGTCGGGTCGGTGCAGCGCGAGCCAGTCGAGCAGCTGAGGAAGCCGCACGGCCAGGGAATTGACGTTCCAGGTGGCGATTTTCATGCGAGGTCCTTGGGTCGATCGGCATCGATCAGGGGCGCACGACCGCCGGGGCCGTCGGTCGCCATGCCGATGCGTCGGTAGGTGGCGAATCGGTAGGCCACGCCGGCCTCGCTGCGGCGGTCTTCGGCGCCGGTCAAGGTGAAGGCGGCGCGGTTCCAGTCCGGAAAGAACGCGTCGCCGCTCAGCTCGGCATCGATTTCGGTCAGAACCAGTTCGTCGGCCCGGGGCAGGGCCAAGGCGTAGACCTCGGCCCCGCCCAGAACGAAGAGCTTGTCGGACCCCGCGGACAGGGCCAAAGCGGCGTCCAATGACGCCACCGCTTCGGCGCCGCCGCCGTGCCAGGCCGGGTTGCGCGTCAGGACCAGGTTGCGCCGTCCTGGCAACGGGCGAAACCGCGGCGGCAGGGATTCCCAGGTCTTGCGGCCCATCACGACCGGGTGACCGAGCGTCGTGCGGCGAAAGTGTCGCTGATCCTCCGGTTCGTTCCACAGGAGGCGGTTTTCCTTGCCTATGGCGCGATTGCGCGCCACGGCAGCGATGAGGGATAGGAGGGGACGCGTCATGGTGGCGATTGTCGCGCGCTGCCCGTCCGGGATGGCGCTCGGGCAGAATCGCCGGCAGCCCCGCGGCGCGGCCGGTCGGGAGGGGCTTGCCCGAAAGAACCGGAGAACACATGTCGGATGCAAAAATCAATGCCGAGGCGACGCTCTCGGACTGGGCCGCCGCAGCGGCCCGATCGGCCCCCGGCGGACGAGTCGACGCGCTGGACTGGATCACGCCCGAGGGGATCAGGGTCAAGCCGCTCTACACCGCGGCCGATCTGCACGGCCTCCAACATACCGACACCTTGCCGGGCTTTCCGCCGTTCGTCCGCGGCCCGCAGGCGACGATGTATGCGGTGCGGCCGTGGACCATCCGTCAGTACGCGGGCTTCAGCACCGCGGAGGCCTCCAACGCCTTTTACCGCAAGGCGTTGGCCGCTGGCGCGCAGGGCGTGAGCGTCGCCTTCGATCTGGCGACCCATCGTGGCTATGACAGCGACCACCCGCGCGTGGTCGGCGATGTCGGCAAGGCCGGGGTGGCGATCGACAGCGTGGAGGACATGGCGATTCTTTTCGACGGCATCCCGCTCGACCGGGTCAGCGTGAGCATGACCATGAACGGCGCGGTGCTTCCGGTGCTGGCCGGGTACGTGGTGGCCGCCGAGGAGCAAGGGGTGGCGCAGGAGCGTTTGAGCGGCACGATCCAGAACGACATCCTCAAGGAGTTCATGGTTCGAAACACCTACATTTTCCCGCCCGAACCCAGCATGCGCGTGATCGGCGACATCATCGCCTACACCGCGCGACACATGCCGAAATTCAATTCGATTTCGATTTCCGGCTATCACATGCAGGAAGCGGGGGCGAACCAGGCCCTCGAACTGGCGTTCACGCTCGCTGACGGCCGCGAGTACGTGAAAGCCGCCCTCGCGAAGGGCCTGGACGTCGACGACTTTGCCGGACGGCTCAGTTTTTTCTGGGCGACGGGGATGAATTTCTACCTCGAGATCGCCAAACTGCGCGCCGCCCGCTTGCTTTGGTGTCGCATCATGACGGGCTTCGGTCCGAAAAAGCCCAAGAGTCTGATGCTGCGCACCCACTGCCAGACGTCCGGGTGGTCGTTGACCGAACAAGACCCCTACAACAACGTGGTTCGGACCACGATCGAGGCCATGGCGGCGGTGTTCGGCGGCACCCAGTCGCTGCACACCAACGCCCTCGACGAGGCGATCGCGCTGCCCTCCGAATTCAGTGCCCGCATCGCCCGCAACACCCAGCTGATCATTCAGGAAGAGACCCACATCACCAACGTGGTGGACCCATGGGCGGGCAGCTACATGATGGAGAAGCTGACGCAGGAAATGGCCGACGCTGCCTGGCGAATCATCGAGGAAGTCGACGCCCTGGGCGGGATGGTCAAGGCGGTCGACAGCGGGTGGGCCAAGCTCAAGATCGAGGCCAGCGCGGCCGAAAAGCAGGCGCGCATCGACACGGGGCGGGACGTGATCGTGGGCGTCAACAAATACCGCCTGGACAAGGAAGATGCCATCGAGACATTGGACATCGACAACGTGATGGTGCGCGAGAACCAGATCGCGCGGCTGCGCAAGCTGCGTGCCGATCGCGACGCTGCGCGAACCCAGGCCGCCCTCGACGCGCTCACCCGTTGCGCCGCCACCGGCGAGGGCAATCTCCTGGACTTGTCGATCCAGGCGGTGCGCTTGCGGGCAACGGTGGGCGAGGTCTCCGACGCGCTTGAAAAAGTGTGGGGTCGCCACCGCGCGGACATCCAGAAAGTGACCGGCGTCTACGCCGCCGCCTACGACAGCGCCGAGGGTTGGGACACGCTCAAGTCCGAGATCGACCAGTTCGCCCAGGACCAGGGGCGGCGCCCCCGGGTCATGATCGCCAAGCTCGGGCAAGACGGCCATGACCGCGGCGCCAAGGTGGTGGCCACGGCGTTCGCCGACCTCGGCTTCGACGTCGACGTGGGACCGTTGTTCCAGACCGCCGAGGAATGCGCTCGGCAGGCCATCGAAAACGACGTGCACGCCGTCGGCGTGAGCACGCTGGCGGCCGGCCACAAAACCTTGGTGCCGGCGATCATCGAATCGCTGAAACAGCAAGGCGCGGACGACATCATCGTGTTCGTGGGCGGAGTCATTCCACGCCAGGACTACGCCATGCTGTATGAAGCCGGGGTCAGGGGCATCTACGGCCCCGGGACACCGATCCCCGCGAGCGCGAAGGATGTGCTCGAGCACATCCGTCAAGCGCTTGCACGGCCCGCCTGAGCGACAGGTTGAAGCCCTTCTTCGTCTACCTGCTGCGGTGTGCCGACGGGACGTTCTACGTCGGGCACACGGACGATCTCGAGCGCCGGGTGGCCGCGCATCAGGAGGGGGACGCAGGCGCCTTCCCACGAGAACGTCGACCGGTGGAACTGGTCTGGACGCAGGAGGCCGCGACCCGTGAAGAGGCCTTGAGCGCCGAGCTGCGCATCAAAGGATGGAGCCGGGAGAAGAAGCAGGCGTTGATCGACGGTGACCGGGACCGTGCGCCGGCCTTGTCGCGAGCGCGCACAGGGGAGGAGGTGGGGCACGCAGCGCTTCGACAAGCCCAGCCCGCACAGACCGAGAGGCCTGGAGAAGCCCCCGAATTCGCCCAGGCGCTCGTCCACGGCGACCGCCGAGCGCTCGCCAAATCCATCACCCTGATCGAATCCACCCGCTCCGATCACCGCCTCGCGGCCGACGCCCTCCTGGACCGCGTCTTGCCGCGTACCGGCCGCGCGATGCGGCTGGGCATTTCCGGCGTTCCCGGCGTGGGCAAGTCGACCTTCATCGAACGGCTCGGACTGATGCTCGTCGGCAAAGGCCACCGCGTCGCCGTCCTCGCGGTCGACCCGTCGTCGACCGTCTCCGGGGGTTCCATCCTCGGTGACAAGACGCGCATGGAACGCCTCTCCACCCACCCCGCCGCCTACATCCGCCCGAGCCCCGCCTCCGGCACGCTCGGAGGCGTTGCCGAGAAGACCCGGGAGACCATGCTGCTCTGTGAAGCCGCGGGATACGACGTCGTGATCGTGGAGACCGTCGGCGTCGGACAAAGCGAAACGGCGGTCGCCAGCATGACCGACATGTTCGTGCTGCTCCAGCTCCCCAACGCCGGCGACGATCTCCAGGCGATCAAGAAAGGCGTGATGGAAATCGCCGACCTGGTCGTCATCAACAAATCCGACCTCGACCCGGACGCGGCCGCGCGCGCCCAGGCCCACATCAACGGGTCGCTGCGTGTGTTCGCTCCCCGACCCGGGGCGTCGCAATGGACCCCTCGGGTCCTCCAGCTCAGCGCGTTGCGCGGCGAAGGCATCGAGCCCTTCTGGTCGGCGGTGGAGGAGTTCCATGCCATGCGCCACGCCACGGGTGAGTACGCGGCCCGCCGCAAGCAGCAGGCGCTGGCCTGGATGTGGGACCTCGTCAACGCGCGCCTGCTGGCCGATTTCCGGCGTCATCCTGCCATCCGCAGCGAACTCGAGACCGTGGTGTCCCAGGTCGTCGACGCCCGCGTCGCGCCGTCTTCGGCTGCGCGCAAGCTGCTACAGCGATTCGAGCAAGAAAAAGGGTAATTCTTCCATGCACGACATCATCGATCAACTCGAAGCCAAGCGTGCCCGCGCCCGCCTCGGCGGGGGCGCCCAGCGCATCGACGCACAACATCGCAAGGGCAAGCTCACGGCGCGCGAACGCCTCGACCTGCTGCTCGACGCCGGCACGTTCGAAGAGTGGGACATGTTCGTGGAACACCGCAACCACGATTTCGGCATGGCCGAGAACCGGCCGCCCGGCGACGGCGTGGTCACGGGCTACGGGATGATCAATGGCCGCCTCGTGTTCGTCTTCAGCCAGGATTTCACCGTGTTCGGCGGCGCGCTCAGCGAAGCCCATGCCGAGAAGATCTGCAAGATCATGGACCAGGCGATGAAAGTCGGCGCGCCGGTGATCGGCTTGAACGACTCCGGCGGTGCGCGCATCCAGGAGGGCGTCGCCTCGCTCGGCGGCTATGCCGAAGTGTTCCAGCGCAACGTGATGGCCTCAGGGGTCGTGCCGCAGATCAGTCTGATCATGGGCCCTTGCGCCGGCGGAGCGGTGTATTCACCGGCGATGACGGACTTCATCTTCATGGTGCGCGACAGCGCCTACATGTTCGTGACCGGACCCGAAGTGGTCAAGACCGTCACCCACGAAGAAGTGACCGCCGAAGACCTGGGTGGCGCCAGCGCCCACACCGTCAAGAGTGGCGTGGCCGACCTCGCGTTCGACAACGACGTCGATGCGCTCGCCATGCTGCGTCGGTTCTTCAACTACTTGCCGCTGAACAATCGCGAGAAGGCGCCGATGCGGCCGTCCAGCGATCGCGCGGACCGAATCGACCTGTCGCTGGACACGCTGGTGCCGGACAACCCCAACAAGCCCTACGACATCAAGGAGCTGATCGTCAAGACCGTGGACGACGCGGATTTCTTCGAACTCCAGCCCGACTACGCGCGCAACATCGTGATCGGGTTCGGCCGGATGGACGGTCAGGCGGTCGGCATCGTCGCCAACCAACCGCTGGTGCTGGCGGGCTGCCTGGACATCAAGAGCAGCATCAAGGCCGCACGTTTCGTGCGCTTTTGCGACGCATTCAACATCCCGGTGCTGACCTTCGTCGACGTGCCGGGTTTCATGCCCGGGACGGCGCAGGAGTACGGCGGCATCATCAAGCACGGCGCCAAGTTGTTGTATGCCTACGCCGAGTGCACCGTGCCCAAGATCACCGTGATCACCCGAAAAGCTTACGGCGGCGCCTACGACGTGATGAGTTCCAAGCACCTGCGAGGCGACGTCAACTTTGCCTGGCCGAACGCCGAGATCGCGGTGATGGGCGCCAAGGGGGCGGTCGAGATCATCTTCCGCGAGGAAAAGAACGATCCCGTCAAGCTCGCGGCGCGCGAGGCCGAGTACAAGGCCAAATTCGCCAATCCCTTCGTGGCCGGTGCACGCGGCTACATCGACGACGTGATCCAGCCGCACGAGACCCGCAAGCGAATCTGCCGCTCGCTGGTGATGTTGCGCGACAAGAAGGTCGACGACCCTTGGCGCAAGCACGGCAACATTCCACTGTGAAGGCCCCGGTGATGTTCAAGAAAATCCTGATCGCCAATCGCGGCGAGATCGCCTGCCGCGTGATCAAGACGGCCAAGAAGATGGGCATCGCGACGGTCGCCGTTTTCTCGGAAGCCGACCGCGACGCGCTGCACGTCGAGATGGCCGACGAGGCGGTGTCCATCGGTCCGGCACCGAGTCGGGATTCCTATCTTCGCATCGACAAGATCATCGCGGCCTGCAAGCAGACCGGCGCCCAGGCGGTGCATCCCGGCTATGGCTTCCTCTCGGAAAACGAGACCTTCGCGCGCGAGGTCGAAGCGGAGGGGATCGTCTTCATCGGTCCGAAGCATGCGTCCATCGCCGCGATGGGGGACAAGATCGCCTCCAAGAAGCTCGCCAGCATCGCGCGGGTCAACACCATCCCCGGCCACAACGCCGCGATCGACACGGCCGAGCACGCGGTCGACATCGCACGCGGGATCGGCTATCCGGTGATGATCAAGGCCTCCGCCGGCGGCGGCGGCAAGGGCCTGCGAGTCGCGTTCGACGACAAGGAGACCTTCGAGGGTTACACGTCCTGCCGCAACGAAGCGCGCAACAGCTTCGGCGACGACCGGGTGTTCATCGAAAAATTCGTCGAGGAACCGCGCCACATCGAAATCCAGGTGCTGGGCGACGCGCATGGGAACTGCGTTTATTTGTGGGAACGCGAGTGTTCGATCCAGCGCCGTCATCAGAAGGTGATCGAGGAGGCGCCCAGCGCGTTCCTGGATGACCGAACCCGGGCAGCGATGGGCGAGCAGGCCGTCGCCCTCGCCAAGGCAGTGAACTACCAATCCGCGGGAACGGTCGAGTTCGTGGTCGGCAAGGACCGGCGCTTCTACTTCCTCGAAATGAACACGCGCCTGCAGGTCGAGCACCCCGTCACCGAGTGCATCACCGGGCTCGACCTGGTCGAGCAGATGATCCGGGTGGCGGCGGGCGAACCCCTCGCGTTCACCCAGGCCGATATCCGCCGGACCGGGTGGGCCATCGAGTGCCGCATCAATGCCGAGGACCCGCTGCGCAACTTCCTGCCCAGCACCGGGCGCCTGGTGACCTTCGAGCCACCGCAGCAGACCTTGCACGCCGCTGAGCCCCTCGACCCCGTCGCGACGCCCGGTGGGGTTCGGGTCGACACCGGTGTGTACGAAGGCGGCGACATTCCGATGCACTACGACTCGATGATCTGCAAGCTCATCGCCTACGGTCACGACCGCAGCGACGCGATCGCGCGCATGCGCGACGCGCTCGATGCGTTCGTGATCCAGGGGGTCTCCACCAACCTGCCGTTCCAGGCCGCCTTGCTCGCGCACGAGAGCTTCGCGGCGGGGGATTTCAACACCGGTTTCATCGCCGAGAAGTACCCCCAGGGCTACACGCGCGCATCGGTGGTGCACGCGGACCCGCCGTTCCTGATGGCCCTGGCGGTGGCCGCCAACCGGCGCATCCTGGCGCGATCGGCGGGCATCAGTGGTCAGTTGCGCGGCCACGAACTGCAAGTCGGCGAGGAATTCGTGGTCGTTCGCACTGCCGCCGACGGCAGTCGTGAGCAGACGCCGGCCCGCGTGCGGGTGGCCGGCGATGTCTTCGAAGTCGAAATCGCCGGACGGATCTATCCGATTCGTTTTTATCGGCCGCTGCGCGACACGGCCATGCACGGCGACGTCTCGGGCAAGTCGTTCTGTGCGCAGATCGAACGCTTGATGTTGGCCTATCGGGTCAGCCATCACGGCGCGCAGGTCGAGGTCCGGGTGTTGTCCCCGCGGGCCGCGGAACTGTTCATGCTGATGCCCTTCAAGGCGCCGCCCGATCTCTCCAAATTTCTGCTCTCGCCGATGCCCGGGTTGCTGGTCGAAGTGGCGGTCAAGCCGGGGCAGGCGGTGCGCGCCGGCGAAAAGCTGGCGGTGATCGAAGCGATGAAAATGGAAAATATCCTGCTCGCCGCGCACGACGGTGTGGTGGCGCAAGTCAAGGCCGAGCGGGGCGACAGCCTCGCGGTGGACCAAGTCATCATGGAGTTCGAATGAGCAGCGACGAGCGGTCGGCCGTACGCCCGTTTCGGGTCCTGGGCATCCAGCAGGTGGCCATCGGCGGACCCAGCAAGGCCCGCCTGCGAACGCTGTGGGTGGAAAAATTCGGCCTCTCGGTCACAGGCGATTTCCGGTCCGAGCGCGAGAACGTCGACGAAGACATCTGCACGATCGGACGCGGCGCGCACGCCGTCGAGATTGATCTCATGGAGCCGATCGACCCGGAGCGCAAGCCGGCGGTCCACGCCACCCCACTCAACCACATCGGCCTGTGGATCGACGACCTGCCGCGAGCGGTCGAGTGGCTGGCCGCCAACGGCGTGCGCTTCGCGCCGGGGGGCATCCGACGCGGCGCGGCCGGTCACGACATCTGCTTCGTGCATCCCAGGAGCAGCGACGACTTTCCGGTGGGCGGGGAAGGGGTGTTGATCGAGTTGGTGCAAGCGCCGCCGGATGTGGTGGCTGCACTCGGTTGACGTCGACGCGCTACAGTGTCGGATCTTCGTCAGCCGCATGACCCGATGACCGTCCGAGAAATCCTCAAGATGGGGGATGCGCGCTTGCTGCGCGTCGCCAAACCCGTCGAACACTTCGGAACGCCCGCGCTGCGGGAGTTGGTCGCCGACATGTTCGAGACCATGCACTCGGTCCACGGCGCCGGCCTGGCCGCGCCGCAGATCGGCGTCGACCTGGCGCTCGTGATCTTCGGTTTTCCGAAGAACAATCAGCGTTACCCCGACGCGGCGCCGGTGCCCGAAACCGTGCTGCTCAATCCCCGCATCACACCCTTGACCGAGGAGGAGGAACTGGGCTGGGAGGGTTGTCTGTCGGTACCGGGCCTGCGCGGCGAGGTGCCTCGCATTGCGCGCATCCGCTACACCGGGGTCGACCTCGAGGGCGTCCCCATCGAACGCGAAGCCGAAGGATTTCACGCGCGCGTCGTTCAACACGAATGCGATCATTTGATCGGTACGCTCTATCCCATGCGGATCCGCGACTTTTCACGTTTCGGCTTTACGAGCGTGTTGTTCCCCGACCTCGATCCGGCGGACGACGATTGAGGGACGGTCCGCGTCGAGGCGCCTGCCGGGTGTTTCTCCTACATGGCCGAGGTCGTCTGAAACGGCTGGTCGACCGTTAAGCGCTGACGGCGACGCACCTGTCCGATGCGTGTCCGCAAGGAGAGACCCACATGACCTCGCTTTCGAACCGAAGCCGCACCTCCCGCGGTGCGCGGCTCATCGGTGCATTGTTGCTGGCCGCGGCGGCCCTGCAATCGGCGCTGGCGCAGGGCGATCCGCCCGGGCGAGTCGCCCGGCTCGCCGATGCCGAAGGACAGGTCTGGATCTACACCCCTGCCGCTGGCGACTGGGTGGCCGCGGGTCGCAATCAACCCCTGACCAGCGGCGACCGGCTCGCCACGGACGGCAGCGCGCGGGCCGAGTTGCAGATTGGCTCGGCGACGGTCCGTCTCGACGGAGGCAGCGAACTCGCCGTGCAGCAACTCGACGACGATCATTTGTTCCTGCGCCTGGAGTCGGGGCGCGCGATCGCGACCCTGCGCGACCCTGCCAGCGCGGCGCAGTTCGAACTCGACACCGACGCGGGGAGGTTCACCGCCCTGAGCGCCGGTGCATATCGCATCGGCCGGGTCGGCGAGCGCAGTGAAATCACCGTCTACAGCGGCCGGGCGCGCTACGCCGGCCCCAACAGTGGCCTGCCGCTGGAAGCCGGCCAACGGGCCGAATTCTGGATCGACGCAGGCGGTGTCGCACAGTACAGCACGCTGCCGCCCGAAGAGGACGCGTTTGCTGCCTGGAGCGCCGACCGCGACCGTCGTTCGATGACCGTGCAGGCCGAGCGCTACGTCTCGCCCGAGATGACCGGCGCCGCCGACCTCGACGCCTACGGGCGGTGGGAGCAGAACGCCGACTACGGTCCGGTCTGGGTCCCCGTGGTCGCCGCCGATTGGGCCCCTTACAGCCAGGGACATTGGGCCTGGGTCCCCCCCTGGGGCTGGACCTGGGTCGACGACGCCCCCTGGGGCTTCGCCCCGTTTCACTACGGTCGCTGGGTGCATGTGCGCGACAACTGGTGCTGGACGCCGGGGGCCCGCGAAGCGCGTCCCATCTACGCGCCGGCCCTGGTGGGCTGGGTGGCCGGAGGGCGCGGCAACGTCTCCGTGACGGTGAGCGGCGGCCCGGTCGTGGGGTGGGTTCCACTCGCCCCGCGCGAGGTCTATGTCCCGAGCTACCGCGTCAGCCCGCGCTATGCCGAGCGCATCAATATCTCCTATGTCAACAGCGCGAGCGCCATCCGCACCGTCTTGAACAACCCGCAGGGTCCGCGCGATTTCGAGAACCGGCGCATCCCGCGGGGCGTGACCGTGGTGCCGGGCAGCGTATTGACCGAGCGCCGCCCGGTCGGCCCGGCGGCGGCCCAGTTCCGCCAGACGCCCTGGGCCCGTGATCTTTCGAACGAATCGAGTCGCGTCG
>JALYHO010000259.1 GCA_030776545.1 Pseudomonadota bacterium
GGCAAGCGCAGGCGACCAGCAGCCAAAGGAGCACGGCGGGCAGCACCGTGCCCGAGACCACGGCGAACCCGTTGACCCACGCGGCCCACCCGGTGCTGACGAAGAGAACGCCGATCCCGAAGACCGATTGCACGAAAAGCACTGCCCGCAGCAGCACCCCGACATGGCAGACGTCGAAGACCGAGCCCGACGGCCGGGAGGGAGCCGGCGCCGCGGCCGCGAGCCCGTCGAACAGGGTGGTGCCGAATCCGGTCGATCGCGGCTCTGCCGGGGCGGCAATCGCGGTCGAGGCGGCGTCGGCGATCGGTGGCGGGAGCGGCATCGGTCGGGAGTGGCGGGGTGGCGGGGTGGCCTCGATAGAATCCAGCGGATCCTGCATTGTCCAGCGCGGCGCCCATGTCCTCCAACCAACTCGACAAAAAATCCGTGGCCTGGTCGGCTCTGTTCTCGGAGCCGATGAGCGATCTGGTCAAGCGCTACACCGCCAGCGTCGGGTTCGACCAGCGGCTGTGGCGCGCCGACCTGGCGGGCAGCCGCGCCCACGCCGAGATGCTGGCCGCGCAAGGCATCCTGACGGCCGCGGACCACGCCGCGATCGAGCGCGCGCTGGCGCAGATCGCGACCGAGATCGAGGCCGGCACGCTGGCCTGGAGCCTCGACCTCGAAGACGTGCACCTCAACATCGAAGCGCGCCTCACCGCGCTGGCGGGCGACGCCGGCAAGCGCCTGCATACCGGCCGGTCCCGCAACGACCAGGTCGCGACCGACGTGCGGCTCTGGCTGCGCGACGAGATCGATGCCATCGGCGAACTCCTGGCGGCGCTGCAGCGCGCCCTCGTCGAACTCGCCGACCAGCACGCCGATGTCGTCCTGCCCGGCTATACCCACCTGCAGGTGGCTCAGCCCGTGAGCTTCGGGCACCACCTGCTGGCCTACGTGGAAATGTTCGCGCGCGACGCCGAGCGCATGGGCGAGGTGCGTCGCCGCACCAATCGCTTGCCGCTCGGCGCCGCCGCGCTCGCCGGCACCAGCTACCCGCTCGACCGCGAACGGGTGGCGCGGACGTTGGGCATGGAGGGCGTTTGCCAGAACAGCCTGGACGCCGTCAGCGACCGCGACTTCGCGATCGAGTTCTGCGCCGCCGCCGCCCTGTGCATGGTCCACGTCTCGCGACTGAGCGAGGAGCTGGTGCTGTGGATGAGCCAGAACTTCGGCTTCATCGACCTGCCCGACCGGTTTTGCACCGGCTCCTCGATCATGCCGCAGAAGAAGAACCCCGACGTGCCCGAGCTCGCACGCGGCAAGACCGGCCGGGTGGTCGGCCACCTGATGGGCCTGATCACCTTGATGAAAGGCCAGCCCCTGGCCTACAACAAGGACAACCAGGAAGACAAGGAGCCGCTCTTCGACACTGTCGACACCTTGAAAGACACCCTGCGCATCTTCGCCCCGCTGGTGGCTGGCATCACCGTGAAGGCCGAGGCGATGGAACGCGCCGCGTTGCGCGGCTACGCGACAGCCACCGATCTGGCCGACTACCTGGTCCGGCAGGGCGTGCCGTTTCGGGACGCCCACGAGGTGGTCGCGCGCGTGGTCAGGTTCGCGATCGAAGCGGGCAAAGACCTGTCCGCGTTGTCGCTCGAGACCTTGCAGTCGTTCCACCCGGGCATCGGCACGGACGTGTTCGAGGTGCTGAGCCTGCGCGGCTCGCTCAACGCGCGCAATCTCGTGGGCGGCACCGCGCCCACCCAGGTGCGCACCCAGGTCGCCCGGCACCGCGCCCGGTTGGCCTGATCGATCGGTATTTTTCTCACCCGCGCGCCGGACGGTGCGCGTTGCCGGACTCCCCCGCCATGCACTTTTGCGTACGCACGACGTCTCCAGCCGCCCGGTCCTGGACCCTCGGTCTGGTCCTTGCGACCATTTCCGCTTTAGCGACGGCGCTGCCCCTGGACTACCCGCCGACCGCCCAGGTGGAGCAGGTCGACGACTACTTCGGCCAAAAGGTCGCCGACCCTTACCGCTGGCTCGAGGACGACAATTCGGCCGCCACCAAGACCTGGGTCGACGCGCAGAACCGGCTGACTTTTTCCTACCTCGCGGCGATCCCGTTCCGGGAGGCGGTTCGCGAGCGCGTCCGAACGATCAGCAACTATCCCAAGTACAGCGCGCCGTTCCAGAAGAACGGGTGGTTCTTTTTCTACAAGAACGAAGGCCTGCAGAACCAATCGGTGCTCTACATGCAGCGGGGCCTTGCGGGCAAGCCCGCCGTGTTGCTCGATCCGAATACCTTCTCGCCCGACGGCACGGTTCGCCTGGCGTCGTTCGACCTGAGCCGCGACGGGCGGTACGCGGCTTATTCGGTGACCGCGATTCCCGGCTCCGACTGGCACAAGATCCGCGTGCTCGACATGCGAACGCGGCGGCCCCTTCCCGATGTGCTGCGCTGGGTCAAGTTTTCCGAACCGGCGTGGCAGGGCCAGGGCTTCTACTACAGCCGCTATCCGCAGCCCGCGCCAGGCACCGAACTCACGGCCAAGTCGCTCCACCAGACGGTCTGGTATCACAAGCTCGGCACCTCACAGAGCGCCGACACCCTCGTCTTCGAGGACCCGGCCCACCCGGCGCGCTTCAACGGCGTGGCAACCAGCCGGGACGAACGCTTCGTCTACCGGACGAGCGAGGAGCCGGGCCAGCGTGGCAACAACTTGTGGGTGCGCGACACGGCGCGCGGCGAGCAGCAATTCCGGCCGCTCGTGGCGGAGATCGGCGAGTCCAAGTTCGATCCGGTGGACAACGTGGGGGGGCAACTCCTCGTCGCCACCAACCTCGAGGCCCCGAACCGCCGGCTGGTGCGGGTCGATCCGGCCCATCCGGAGCCGGCCGCGTGGCAAACCGTCCTGCCCGAGCGCGCCGAGTTGCTCGAGGACATCAACACGGCAGGCGGCAAGCTGTTCGCGAGCTATCTGAAAGACGTGACCACCCAGGTGGAGGTCCATGCGCTGGACGGCCGTCTCGAACGACGGCTCGCGCTCCCGGGGCCGGGTGACGCCAAGGGCTTCAGCGGCGAGCGCGAGGACCGCGAGGTGTTCTACACCTACACCTCCATGAACCAGCCACCGAGCATCTTCCGCTACGACATCGCGCGCGCCGCGTCCCGGGTGTTCCGCACGCCCGACATCCCGGCCTTCGACGCGAGCCGCTACGAAAGCGCGCAGGTTTTCTTCGCCAGCCGTGATGGCACCCGCGTGCCGATGTTCCTCGTCTATCGCAAGGGCTTGCGCCTGGACGGGCGCAATCCCACCATCCTGTATGGCTACGGCGGCTTCAATGTGTCGCTCGGGCCTTACTTCAGCGCCCCGCGCGTGGCCTGGCTCGAGCAGGGCGGTGTCTTCGCGATGGCCAACTTGCGTGGCGGGGGCGAATACGGCGAAGACTGGCACACGGCAGGCATGCGCCTGAAGAAGCAGAACGTCTTCGACGACTGCATCGCGGCCGCCGAGTACCTCATTGCCCAGCGCTACACCTCTGCGGACCGCCTCGTGCTGCAGGGTGGCAGCAATGGCGGTCTGCTGGTGGGCGCGGTGATCAACCAGCGGCCCGATCTGTTCAAGGTCGCGCTGCCCCAGGTCGGCGTGATGGACATGCTGCGCTTCCAGACATTTTCGGTCGGCGCCGCGTGGACTTCGGACTACGGCTCCAGCGAAGACCCGGAGCAGTTCAAGTACCTGCTGGGCTATTCACCGCTGCACAACATCCGCAGCGGGGTCACCTACCCGGCGGTGCTCGTCACCACCTCCGACCACGACGACCGGGTGGTGCCGGCGCACTCGTTCAAATACATCGCGACGCTGCAGGCCGCCGCGACGGGCGAGGCACCCAAGCTCATCCGTATCGCCACCAACTCAGGCCATGGGGCGAGCAACCTGAGCAAGGCGATCGACGAAATCGCCGACAGCTACGCGTTCGCCTGGGCGAACATGGGCATCGTGCCGGCCTACCCCCCGGAAGGGGACGCGGAGGTGAGCGGGGCTGCGAGACCCGCGTCCGTCACGGCTGCGGACCGTCATACCCCTCGATGACGACCATGTCGACCGTCGAGACCCCGGTGCGGAGCTTCACCGCCGCCTGGTATTCGGGAGAATGCCAGCAGGCCAGCGCCGCGTCGCGAGAGGGAAACTCGATCACGACATTGCGACTGCGGCTGCTGCCTTCGGGGTTGTCGAACGCGCCCCCTCTGACCAGGAAACGGCCGCCGAACGTTCTCAAAGGTTCGGCGTTGGCAGCGACGTAGGCTTTGTATTGCTCGGGGTCGGCGACATCGACGCGCGCGATCCAGTATCCCTTGGGCATGCGGTTCTCCATGGCATGTTGACGAAGGCGGAATTTTGAACGAGGTTCCGGGATGCCCGCGAGCGGGGCGCATCCAGTGGCCATGCGCTCGCGTAAACCCTCGCATCGACAACGGTTTCCCATCGACTCGTGCACGTTCTGAGACATCTCGCTGCGGCGATCCTTTGGCCCGCCTTTCTCGTGCTCGGCCTGGCCGCGTGCGCGCCCGTCCGGGTGCTCAATGCCCTGGCCGACGTCAGCCCTGGCCATCGCGTCGAAACCGGAATCCCGTATGGCCCGCTGCCGCGCCAGCGGCTCGACATCTACACCCCGAAGCAGCCCCCGCCGGGCGGCGGGTGGCCGGTGGCGGTATTTTTCTACGGCGGCACGTGGGCCAGCGGCGACCGGGCCGACTATGCGTTCGTCGGCGCGGCGCTGGCGGGCCGCGGTGTGCTGACCCTGGTGGCAGACTATCGGCTCTATCCGGAAGTGCGCTTTCCGGATTTCCTGCGCGACAGCGCCCAGGCCACCGCCTACGCGCTCGACCAGGCTGCCCGCTTGGGCGGCAACCCGCACCGGGTCTTCGTGATGGGACACAGCGCGGGGGGTTACAACGCCGCGATGCTGGCGTTGGACCCGCGCTGGCTGGGTCGGACGGGGCACGCGCCGATCGAATTGGCCGGGTGGGTGGGCCTGGCCGGACCCTATGATTTCCTGCCGACCGATGACCTCCAGGCCCGACCGGTTTTCTTCCACCCGGACTATCCGCCGCAGGCGCAGCCCATCGACTTCACCACCGAGCGGGCCATCCCGACCTTTCTCGGCGCGCCCGTCCACGACAAGCTCGTGAGCCCGACCCGAAGCACCCAGCAACTCGCCGACAAGCTCAAGGCCGCCGGGACGCGCGTGACCGAACGAATGTACGAGCGGCCCACGCACGCCACCTTGATCGGTGCGTTCTCGCCATCGCTGCGCTGGCTCGCGCCCGTCCTGGACGACGTGGTGGCATTCGTGAATTCGACGCCAGCGGTGGCCTCCTCCCCGGGCTCGGCGGAGTGATGTTCACTGCCCAGCCCCACCCCCGTTCGCGCTGAGCTCGTCGGAGGGCCGGCGACGGGGCGCGGCGGCTTCGACCATCTCAGCCCGAAACGGTATGCCTCTGGTCCAACTCCACATTCGACCAACCCACCCCGAACGGCCGGTACGGCTTCCAGCCGGCACCGCCCTCAAGGCTTACCCGGATCCTTGACATCCGCCGTCGCATCGAATTCCATGTTCTGCAGCCGGCCGTCGACCTTCTCGACCTTGCGGATATAGACGGTCTGGACGATGTCCCGGGTCGCCGGATCGATGGTGATTTTGCCGCGCGGGCTGATCCAGCTCATGCCCTTGGCGGCTTCGATGAATTTCTCGGCATCGGCGCTCCCCCCCGTCTTCTTCACGGCTTCGGCGATCAGTTGCATGCCGTCATAACCGGCCACCGACATGAAGTTGGGGCGGTCCTTGGGGTAGGCCTTGGCATACGCCGCCGTGTAGGCGGCATTTTCGGGGGACTTGTGGGTTTGCGAATAGTGGAACCCGGTGATCGTTCCGAGCGCGGTGTCGCCGAGGGCGTCCAGGATGTCCTCGTCGGTGAGGTCGCCGGTCGCGATGATCTTGATGCCGGCCTCTGGGAGGCCGCGCTCGCTGAAGCTCTTCATGAACGAGACGGTCTCGGCGCCGGGCGGCAGGAACAGGAAGACGGCGTCGGGCGCGGCATCCTTGATGCGCTGCAGGTAGGGCGCGAAATCAGGGTTGCGGACCGGAACGCGCACTTCGCTGACGATGACACCGCCGGCGGCACCGAAGCTTTTCTTGAACTGCATTTCGGCGTCCTGGCCCGGACCGTAGTCGGCCACCAGGGTGGAGACCTTCTTGATGTTGTTCTTTGCCGCCCAGGTCGCCACCGGCGCCGTGTCCTGCGCCAGCGTGTGCGAGGTGCGCACAATGTAGGGCGAGCGTGCCGTGATGATGGAAGTCGCCGCGTTCATCACCACCATCGGTATCCTGGCTTCGGTCGCGATCGGCGCGGCAGCGAGAGCAGCCGGGGTCAGACCGAAACCGGCCAGGATGTCGACCTTGTCCTTGACGACCAGTTCCTGCGCGAGACGCTTGCTGACCTCACCGGCGGTTCCGGGGTTGTCGTCGCGGATGACCAGTTCGATCTTGCGTCCGGCCACGGTGTCACCCCGGGTGGCGAGGTAGAGCCTCATGCCGTGCTCGATCTGTTTGCCGTAGCCGGCGAAGGGCCCGGACATCGGCAGCACCACACCGATTTTCAGCGGCTCGGCGGCGAGGGCTACGGCGCTCAGTCCAAAGGCGGCACAGGCCACGGCCAGGATGTGTCTGCGATGCATGGGCGGTCTCCAGTTTGTAGGAGGGATTGTCGCCCACCGCTTCAGCGCCGCCGCCGCGGTTGGGCGCTACCCGCCGGTCGCACGTTCACGGGTGCCTGGTACAGAAACAAACTGCGGCCATCGGGACACGCGAGGACCCGCGTGGCGACAAACCCCGGGGCTTCGAATTCCAGGCTGGCGAGCCACGCGCCCGCCCTGAGCTCACGCGTTGCCTTTTCCGCTGCACGGTCCATGCTCTCGGGGCGCTGAAAGGCGTACACCAGGTCGTAGGCGGACCAATCGGCAGCCCAGATGTCGCCGCGCCGCACCCGCGCGTAGGGGCAACGCCACGCGCACAGCACGCGCAAGGGCCAACTCCATTCGAGGCCGTGCAAGGCCACGTCCGGGTACTCCCGGCGCAACTCGCGCAGCCCGTCGCCCAGGCCGCAGCCAGCGTCCAGGACCCGGGCCGTCCGCGCCAGCGGCACCTCCACCCCGAGACCGCGCAAGGCACGCTCCGGGGTCGGAAAGAGAGGCGCATCCCCCCAGGCGTTGAGCGGGTAGACCAGCGCGAGCAATGCCAACGGCAAGAGCCAGCCCCACGCCGGCAGCGCGGCGGCCGCCCCCGACACGGCAAGCGAAAGCGGAAACCCGCCGGCGATGAAGAGGCGTCGCCACGGCGTACCCCCCAAGGGGCTCAGGCCGACCCCCAGCACCGCCCCGGTCGCGATCGACAGCGGCAAAGGCGCACCGAACCCGCGCAGCAGAGCAAAGCCACTCCATGCCAAGCCCCAGACCAGCAGGGCCGGCAAGGGCCAGGTGCGGGCCAGGCCCGCAGGCGTCATGCCGACGCGAACTCCCACACGGCCCTCAGAACTTGAACGCGAGGCGCACGCCGCCCCAATGGCGCCCCGCGACGGTGATGGGTGCTGCCGCTTCCTTCATCACGATGAAGTTGCCGCCGCCCATGTCACGGCGATAGGTCTGCAGCAGGAACGGCCGTTCGTTGCGCGCCGACGCCAGCCCCGTACGGTCGTTGAAGATGCGTCGATAGCGGCTGTTGGCGCTGTCCCACGCCAGGTTGCCACGCTGCGGCTGGTTGTACTGGCGGTTGTGGGTCGCCACATAACCGTTGCGGTCGACCGCGATGCAAAACACCACCTTCGGTCCGAGCGACAGCATCGTTTCCTGGACGCCGGGGAACAAGCGGTCGGCGATCGGCACGAAGCGGGTGAGATGCTGCGGCGGATTGGTGTGTGCAATCGGCTGGTAGGCCTCGTCGAACAGGTCCGCAAGGGCGATGTCGCCCGCATCGACGGCGTTCGAGAGCAAGGCGCCGATCCGGCCTGCGGCGTCGATGGCGGCGTGGATGTAGGGCGTGTCCTCGGTTTCGATGCCGCACTGGGCGACCAGTTCGATCAGCCGCTCCGAGATCTCCAGAAAGGTTTCGCTGCGCTTCATCGCGGCGCCGAGGGCGCGGCTGGTCTGCCCCATTTCCGCAGCGATCGCCGCCATCTCGGCGTCCAGGCCCGCGCAGATGGTGCCGCTCTGATCGGCGGCCGAGATGATGCTGGCGACTGCGCTCTGCACCTCGCCCAGCGCGGCCTGGAATTCACCCGGCTTGGCGGCCGCCGGATCGAAACGCAGCCCGCGCGAGAGCGCGTCGATGCGTTGATCGAGCAGGCCGACGGTCCGCATGATCTCCTTGGAGGAGAGCTCGACCTTGCCGGCCAGGTCCTTGACCGCGTCGGCGACCACGCCGAAACCACGCCCGGCCTCGCCGGCACGCTTGGCCTCGACCGACGCGTTGAACGCGACCAATCGGGTCTGTAGCGCGATCTGCGAAATCCCCTCGGCGGCGCCGGCGACTTCGCGCAGCGTCGCGATGACGTCGCCGACTTCGCGGCCGACTTTTTCGACCGCGACGCGGACGCGGTCGACCGAGCCCAGGCCTGCCGTCGAGACGGTGCCGATGGACGCCTGGGCGCGATGGATCTCCTGGACCTGCCGGGTCAGCGACGTGACTGCGGCGACGCCCCGCTCCGAGGCCTTGCCGGTATCGTCGAGCAAGCCCCGCACTTCGGCCGACTCGCGGCCGATGGCCGAAGCCCGCTGGCCGATGCTGCGGACCGCAGCGGTGAGGTCCGGCTGGGGAGACTCCTGGGGCGGAGCCGGCACGTTCGGACGGGCCGGCCGGGGGCGCATGAGCAGCATGGCGTTCAGTACGCGCGCAGTTTCACGCGCAAGCGCGCGATCGACTGGCTGTGAAGCTGGCAGACCCGGGACTCGGTGACCTTCAGCACCGCGGCGATCTCCTTCAGGTTCATGTCGTGTTCGTAGTACATGCTCATCACGTATTGCTCGCGCTCCGGCAGCACCTTGATGGCTTCGACCAGCGCCTCGCGCATGCGGTGGTCCTGGAGCTGGGCGAGCGGGTTGCTCTCCTCGGCCCCGACGTGCCGGTCGAGGAAATCGTTGTCGCCCTCGTCGCCGGACATGTCTTCCAGGTAGACGAGTTGCGTGCCGCGAACCTTGCCGAGCAGCTCCTGGTATTCGGCCAGCGTCACGCCCATCTCGCGGGCGATCTCGCTCTCGACCGGAGCCCGGCCGAGCCTTTGCTCGAGCTTGTGGACCGCGGACTCGATGCTGCGCTGCTGTTTGCGGGTGCCGCGAGAGAGGTAGTCGTTGCCGCGCAGCTCGTCGAGCATCGCGCCGCGGATGCGCTGCGTCGCGAAGGTCTCGAACTGCACGCCTTGAGCGGCATCGAAGCGGCTCATCGCGTCGGCCAGCCCGATCATGCCGACCTGGATCAGGTCGTCGATCTCGACGTTGGCAGGCAGCTTGGCGATCATCTGGTGCGCGAGGCGGCGCACCAGTCCGCTGTACTGCTTCAAGGTCGAATTCAGGTCCAGCTGGCCTTTGGCGGTGTACATGTCTTGCTCCGGAGGATTAGTTGTGGGCCCAGGCGGCAGGGGCAGCCGCCAGCGGCGAGGGCGTCAGGTGCGCGTGAGGCGCGCCCCGGCGCAAGTCGCCGTGCGCGGAACGGAGCTGTTCGCGCACCAGACGGCGCAGTTCGGGGGTCGGGGCTTCGGTCGCGTCGCAGGCCGGGTCGATATGCACCCAGTCGCGCAACACGGCGCCGAGAAAATCGTCGGCACAGGTCGCGATCTGCATCGCGATGCGCTCGGAGCGGGGCGAGTGCCGGGCGGCGCCGAGCAGCAGGTCGTGCACCACCAGGCCGGCCCGCTGGGTCAGGATCTTCATCGCCGCGTAGGCATGGGTGACGCTCGCGGGCCGGTCGTCGGCCATGAGCAGGGGGCGTACGCGTTCGAAGTCGCCGCTGCGGGCGAACATGCGGCAGATGTCGGATGCGCTCGCGTGCACCAGGACGACGTCGCAGTGGGGCGCGGCTTCGACGACCGCGTGCAGGAAGGCGGCGGTAGACCCGGTGGAATCGACGAAGCGCACCGGCAGCCCGCGCGCCGCGAGATAGGACACCTGGGCCGACAGGGTCTCGACGCATTCGGCCAGGTCCAGGAGCGCCATCTCGGCATGCTCGCTGGCGCGCTCGGCGGCATCCACCACCAGGGTGTGCTTGCCGTGCTCGGCGAACGCCGTGCACAGGCGCTCCAGCATCACCCCGCCGAAAGCGACATTGGGGTTGGAAACCACGGGCAGCATGCAGACCCGCGAGTGGGCGAAGAGGCGGCGCAGGCCATCGGCCTGATCGAGCGGCAGGGGTCGGGACATGGGAGCGGCGGTCCGGTCGTCGTGGCGGTTCATGGGAAGGGCGAATCGGGTGGTCAGGCCAGCGCGGGCCGAACCGTGGCGCGCGGCGAGCTGCCGATGGGGGCCGTGAAGATCAGGCTCACGTCGCTCGCATCGAGCTTGTAGGCGCTGCTGCCGCTGGCGCGCAGGGCCCGGTGCACCAGGGCGTTGGACGACAGGCGGTGCCAGTCTTCGGGCACGCGCTGGCCGTTGGCCACGCCGATGACCTTGAGCTTGAGTCGGATCAAGGCGTCGAGCGCGGGGCCGAGCTTGACGGCCTCGTCCATCTTCGAGAGCACGATGCCGGCGCACTGCTGGGCCTGGTAGGCCAGCAGCACGTCCTCGATGGTCTCGCCCTGGGAGGCGGCGTTGACGACCAGCAACTTCCTGATGCTGCGGTGGCCGAGCATCTCGAGCAGTTCGCGGGTGCGGGTGTCGCGCTGGGCCATGCCGGCGGTGTCGATCAGCACCATCTTCTTGGCCGCCAGCAGGTCCAGCAAATCTTCGAGCGAGGCCCGGTCGTGGGCGGTGTGCACCGGCACCCCCAGGATCCGCCCATAGGCGCGCAGCTGCTCGTGCGCACCGATGCGGTAGGCGTCGAGCGTGATCAGGCCCAGGTTGGAGGCGCCGTACTTGGCGGCGAACGCGGCGGCGATCTTGGCGGTGGTGGTGGTCTTGCCGACGCCGGTGGCGCCCACCATGGCGTAGACACCGCCCTGGTCTTCGAGCGGCGCCTCGGCCTCGGCGGTGATGAGGTTGCGTTCGAGCACGCCGGCGGCCCAATTGGCTTCGTCGGTCACGTCCATCGGCAGGCTGTCGCCGATCTTGCGGATCAGCGCGGGCGAGAACCCGCAGTCGAGCAGGCGCTGGGTCAGGCGCGCCTGGCCGGGCTGGCGGTTGAGCTTTTCCATGAAGGCGAGCGCGCCGAAACGCTCCTCGATCAAGCCCTTCATCGAGCGCAGCTCGCTCATCATGTCTTCCTGGTCGCGGCGCGCGGCGGCGAACTGGCCAGCGGCTTGCGCCTGGTGCTGGGCGTCGGCGAGCGCCGGAC
>JALYHO010000260.1 GCA_030776545.1 Pseudomonadota bacterium
TGCATTGATCCTCACGCCGATCATGAAGACGACGAAACTACCACCCATGTCGGCGGTCACGCGTTCGGATCGAATCATGGCCTTGGCCGGGGTGACACGTGGGGCGCTCCACTCTCCAATTGCGCTACTGTACGACGGGGTGCCCTCCCACGCCGAAAGTTCGCGAACGGCCGCTGATGGCCGCAAGATGGACAAGCCGCGCGCGTTGCGGAGCGTCGCCCGCGATGATCGCCAATGTGACATACCGGCTCCGTGGAGATCTGCATTTCCAGACAGCCATTCAGTCCTGGAAATTTTTCGTAGGTCGGATGGCCGGCGTGTGGTCCTCGGGTTTGCATCACGCGACGGACTAACCGCGTGCGCGCCGGTACTGCATTGCGACCGCCCCGTTGCTGAGGGGCGTCGCGCAGAGGAGCTCAAGCCGCCGCGTACTGGGCAGGCCGCTCCCGTACAAGGTTGGGCCGTGACCGGCGAGCCTGGGGTGAACCAGAAACATGTACTCGTCGACCAGATCCAGGCGGTCCAGTTCGGCCGCGAGCCTGCCACTCCCAAGGAGCACACCGAGCGGAGTCGCGTCCTTGAGATCCTGTATGGCTGAGCGCAGATCGCCGGCAACGTGGTGGCTGTTGGTCCACGGAAAGTCGGTTCGCTTCGAGGACACGACGTATTTTGGCTTGTGCTCCAGCTTGACCGCCCATTCGCGCATCTCTGGCGGCGCTTCCACATTGCCACGCGCTACCGCCGGCCAGTAGCTCTCCATCATCTCGTATGTCACGCGGCCCCAAAGCATCGCCCCACTCTCGTCCATGAGGCGAGTGAAGAAGGCGTGTGTCTCGCCATCGGCGATTCCCTCCTGGTGGTCGAAGCACCCGTCCAGGGTGATGTTGAGGCTGAAGGTGAGAAGGCCCATGCAAGTCCCCTGAGTTGACCGCTTCGCACGCCCACCCGGGCACCCCACCGCCATGCCAGAAGGAATTCAATGCTGAGCGACCGGCTTCTCGCCGACGAACTCGCGAACCCTCACGCCGTGCTCGGCAGCCAGCATCTCTGCCGCCTTCTCGCCGATCATGATCGACGCGGCATTCGTGTTTCCGCTGACCACGTTCGGCATGACGCTGGCGTCCGCGACGCGCAACTTGCCGACCCCCTTCACCTTCAGGCGAGGATCCACGACGCTGCCGATCCGGCAGGTCGACGTGACGTGGTAGACGGTGAATGAATAGTGCAGCGCGAGGTCCTCGAGGAGCGCGTCGCTCGGCACGGCGCCCTCGACATGTCCGTGCTTGGCGGCCAGGAACGGCGGGATCAGCAACGGGCCGATCTGGCGGCCGGCCGGCCAGTGCGCCACGATGTCCAGCGCTCGGCGCAGCACCGCAACCATCACCTTCATGTCGTGCGGATCGCCGAAGTAGTTCATGCGGATGACCGGATGGTCGCCGGGGTCGGTACTGGCCAGCACGATCTCGCCCTCGCTGTGCGGCTGCACCGGGTTGGCAAGCACGATCACGCTCTCTGCAGCCCCCGCCAAGCGCTCGGACGCATTGTCGAAGTACTGGTCGACGTCGACGCACAGACAGCGCTGCCAGAGGTCGCTGTTGTACCCCGACAGAAAGCAGGCGATCTGTGCATCGTGGCTGTGGTGGTCTCCCAGGCCGGTGGAGTACCAGGCGGCGGCGTCGTAGAGGGACGAAGAGATCAGGCCGCGCCCGGTGGTCGCCCACTCGGTGATGCGTCGTTCTGCTTCCTGCTTCAGACCCTGGAGTTCGGCCGGCATCCTGGCGTCATCCTGGGGGTCGGCGGGCAGCGGCCCTGCCGGAGCGCGCAGCGCGTCGGGGCCGAACGAGACGCCCAGTTCGTTCACCGAAATTCCGACCCCAGGCGCCGGGAAGAACAGGCCGACATGCAAGTGGTCCTTCAGGTGCTTGCCGACATGCGGCGCATCGACCTGACACACGATGCCTGCGGTCTCCAGCTCGGCGCGCGGCCCGATGCCGGACAGCAGGAGCAGGTGTGGCGACCCGATGGCACCGCCGCTCAAGACCACCTCCCGGGTGGCGAAGGCGGCACGGATTTCACCACCGCCGATGCGGTATTCGACGCCGGTGGCAATCCGGTCTCCCGCCCTGTCCTCCAGGACCACGCGCGTGACCAGCGCACCCGTGACGATGGTGAGGTTCGGCCGCTTCTCGGTCTCGCCCTCCAGGAACGCCTGGTAGGTGCTCGACCGCTTGCCGCTGCGGGTGGTTGTCTGGAAGAGCGACACGACGCCGCCCGGGCCACCCCGGTCGTGCCCGTTGTAGTCGCCCCGTGGGATACCAGCCGCCACGGCGGCATCCACGAACTCGCGCGCGCCCGGCAATACCGGCGCACGCACGGACACCCCGAGGGGACCGGCGGTGTTGTGCGCTGACGCATCGATCGAGATGTCCTCGCTCTGCGCGAGCCCTTCGCTCTTCTTGAAGTACGGCAGCACGTCGCGGTAGCTCCATCCGCTGGCGCCGCCTTGTTCCCAGGCGTCGAAGTCTCCTGGATGGCCGCGCACATACGCCAGGTAGTTGAGCCCGGATGATCCACCGAGCATCTTGCCCCTGGGCATCATCATCCGGCCTCCCTTCAGCGCGAGCCCGCACTTGCCTGCATCCGCGGTGTACATCCAGTCCGTCTGCGGATTTTGTTGCATGACCGAGCACGCTGCGGGGATCATCTCTTCGACAGGCGGCCGGTCGCCCGCCTCGAACAGCACCACCCGGCAGGACGGATCCTCGGTGAGACGGGCGGCAATCACCGCTCCGGCCGACCCGGCTCCCACGACGATGAAATCGAAGGTTTCTGACATCATTAGGTCCTTCCTGTTGGGGTCGTTGACGTCGGTCGGGCGACTCCCCGACCGTGTCGACGCCAGGTCGGGCGAGACCACCGACGCGGCCATTCGAGTGATCTCATGATGAACCGAACTCGATCGCGCCGCGGTTGGTACCAACCCTTTGGCGTGCCATTCTCTTGAGACGAGTCGGGGCGGTGCGGCTGGACAGCGCTCAAGGGCTCCGATGAGCCGTTCGTGTCTCGCGTGGCTCAGCCGTCGTGTCGCTCGCCTGGGCGGCCAGCCAGAACGCTTCGGCGGCATGGCCGAGCGGGGCACGGTCGCGGTACAGGCGGATCTCCAGGTCGATCGACCACGCTTCGGACGCGGCCACGACGAGGCGGCCGGCGTCGATGTCGTCGCCGACCAGGCGCTGCGGCAGCCAGGCCAGGCCGCGGCCGTCGAGCGCCATGGTCCGCAAGACCGAAGCCAGATGAGCCGTCAGGATCTTCGGGGCGTGGAGACGGTCCAGAGCCGGTCCCTTCAACTCGCGCAGGATGCGACCCAATCCCGACTCGGCGCTGTAGCTCAGCAGATGGACCGTGGCCGGCTTGCCATCGGGTGGCAGACAATGAACCGGGCGCCCACGAGTGTCCGGCGCCGACACCGGAATCAGCCGATCCATGCCGACGACCAGGTTGGGGCAGCCGGCCTCGTCCAACGGTCCGCGGACGTTCGCGTGGCTGTGGGCAAGCATGAACTGCGCCTGGCTCTGAAGCACGAGCGCTTCGCACTTTTGCTGCACGTCGGAGACGAGCTGGATCGGGCCGACGGCCGTCTTCATTTCCTGCGCGCGCAGCCAGCGGGGCAAGAAAGTAAACGACAGCGCATGCGTGGAGGCGAAGCGCAGCGTGGTGGAGCTGGCCTCCGCCCTGGCCCGGGCTTCACCCGGGATGCGAGCGACTTCGGCCTGCAGGTCCTGCGCGATCTGGCGGAACCAATGGCCCGCTTCGGTCAGCCGGGCGGGTTGCGAGCTGCGGTCGAACAGGTCGACACCGAGCCATTCCTCCAGCGCCCGCACGCGGCGGCTGAAAGCCGGCTGCGTCATGTGGCGCTCGTCGGCCGCGCGCGAGAAATTGCCGCTGGCAGCCAGCGCCGCGAAGTCGTCGAGCCACGAGAGGTTCATGGTCATGGCGGTGCTTTCAAGGCATCAAAGACGAGATAAACGGCATTGGGCAAACGCGGCGTAGCCGACGATCATGTCGACACCGCGACCCTGACCGCCCACCAGGAGACACCCGTGAAAATCGTCGAGATTCGTGAGAAGACCATTCCCATCCGCTCTTCCATCCGCAATGCCTACATCGACTTTAGCAAGATGAACCTCAGCCTCGTGGCTGTCGTCACCGACGTGATCCGCGACGGCAAGCCGGTGGTGGGCTACGGCTTCAACTCCAACGGTCGCTACGGCCAGGGCAGCATGATGCGCGAGCGCTTCATCCCGCGCATCCTGGAGACCGCGCCCGACAACCTGGTCGACACCAGTGGCAGGAACCTGGACCCGCACAAGATCTGGGCCGCGATGTTCAGGAACGAGAAACCGGGCGGCCACGGAGAGCGCTCGGTCGCCATCGGCACCATCGACATGGCGGTGTGGGACGCAGTGGCCAAGATCGAAGGCAAGCCGCTGTTTCAGCTGCTGTCCGACCGCTACGGCGACGGCGAGCCCGACCGCAAGATCTTCGTCTACGCCGCCGGCGGCTACTACTACCCCGGGCAGGACGACAAGAAGCTCCAGGACGAGATGAAAAGCTACATCGACCGGGGCTACACGGTTGTAAAGAAGAAGATCGGCGGCGCGACGCTCGATGAAGACCTGCGACGCATCGACGCCATCATGGACGTGCTGCAAGACGGTCAGAAGCTCTGCGTCGACGCCAATGGCAAGTTCGACCTGGAAACGGCCGTCGCGTACGCCAAGGCGCTGTCGCCGTACGACCTGTTCTGGTACGAGGAGCCGGGCGACCCGCTTGACTTCGAGCTGCAGGCCACGCTGCGCCAGTTCTACAAGAACCCCATGGCCACCGGCGAAGACCTGTTCTCGATGCAGGACGCGCGCAACCTGATCCGTTATGGCGGCATGCGCCCCGACCGGGACTGGCTGCAGTTCGACTGCGCGCTGAGCTATGGCCTGGTCGAGTACCTGCGCACGCTGGAGATGCTGAAGGAACACGGTTGGTCGCCGAGCCGCTGCATCCCGCACGGCGGCCATCAGATGTCGCTGAACATCGCGGCCGGCCTGGGCCTGGGTGGCAACGAGAGCTACCCCGACCTGTTCCAGCCCTTCGGCGGGTTCCCGGATGGCGTGAAGGTGGACAACGGCTACGTCACGCTTCCCGACCTGCCGGGCATCGGCTTCGAGGGCAAGGCCGATCTCTTCCGCGAAATGAAGGCGCTGACCGACTGACCGACTGACCGCCGAACGCGGCGCGAGCGCCTCGTTTCATTCCCCGCGCGGCGAGAAGTCATCCGTCCGGGGTGACAGGGGAAAAGCGCGCCTCGCCAACACGGTTGCGCACGCATCGACGCCTTCGGACCCCTGAGGGGGGCCCTGGCATCCGTTCACCTCAGTGGTTGACCGCCGTCCGCAGCACCGCCGGCCGGGTTGCGAAACGCCTCGAAATGGCCTGCTCGATGCCCGCGGCGTCCAGGCCGCACGCGGCCATCAACTTGGCCGGGTCACCGTGTTCGATGAACTCGTCGGGCAGGCCCAGCATCAGCACCGGCACCTGGATGCCTGCGGCTGCCAGCGCCTCCTGTACCGCGCTCCCCGCGCCGCCCATGATGCAGCCGTCCTCGACCGTGACCAGGGCATCGTGGGTCCGCGCCAATTCGCAGACGAGCCCGACGTCCAGCGGCTTGACGAAGCGCATGTTCGCCACCGTCGCGTCGATCTTTTCGGCTGCCGCGAGCGCCGCGTAGAGCAGCGTCCCGAAGGCCAGGATCGCGACCCGGGGCGCGCCCGACTTGCCCATGACCCGGCCCGCCCCGCGCCGGATCTCGCCCTTGCCGAACGGCATGTCCTCGAGGGCCACGCCCGCCGCCACGCCGGCCCCCGCGCCACGCGGGTAGCGGACCGCCACGGGGTGGTCCTGGCGGAACGCGGTGGTCAGCGCGTCGCGGCATTCTTTCTCGTCGGCGGGGGTGAGCACGCTCATCTGGGGAATGCAGCGCAGGAACGCGATGTCGTAGTTGCCGGCGTGGGTCGCGCCGTCGGCGCCGACGAGGCCGGCGCGGTCGAGCGCGAACACCACCGGCAGGTTCTGGATCGCGACATCGTGGATCAACTGGTCGTAGGCGCGCTGCAGGAAGGTCGAGTAGATGGCGACCACCGGCTTGAGGCCCTCGCAGGCCAACCCCGCGGCGAAGGTGACGGCGTGTTGCTCGGCGATGCCGACGTCGTGATAGCGCTTGGGGAAGCGCTTCTCGAATTCGACCATGCCCGAGCCCTCGCGCATGGCCGGCGTGATGCCGACCAGACGCTCGTCGGCGGCGGCCATGTCGCACAGCCACGACCCGAAGACCTGCGTGAAGGTCTGCTTGGACGGGGTGGCCGGCTTGACGAAACCGACCGCGGGGTCGAACTTGCCCGAGGCGGCGTGGTATTGCACCGGGTCGGCTTCGGCGAGCTTGTAGCCATAGCCTTTCTTGGTCACCACGTGCAGGAACTGCGGCCCCTTGAGCTGGCGCAGGTTCTCGAGCGTGGGAATCAGCGAATCGAGGTCGTGACCGTCGATCGGGCCGACATAGTTGAAGCCGAACTCTTCGAAGATCGTCCCGGGCACGACCATGCCCTTGGCGTGCTCCTCGAGCCGCTTGGCCAGCTCGAAGAGCGGCGGCGCGTTCTTCAGGACGCTCTTGGCGGTGTCGCGCGCGGTGGCGTAGAAGCGCCCGCTCATCAAGCGCGCCAGGTAGCGATTGAGCGCGCCGACTGGCGGCGAGATCGACATGTCGTTGTCATTGAGCACCACCAGCATGTCGGCATGCGAGACGCCGCCGTTGTTGAGTGCCTCGAACGCCATGCCGGCGCTCATCGCGCCGTCGCCGATGATCGCCACCGACTTGCGGTCCTCGCCTTTCAGACGCGCCGCCACGGCCATGCCGAGCGCCGCCGAGATCGAGGTCGACGAATGCGCCGTTCCGAAACTGTCGTACTCGCTCTCGTCGCGGCGCGGGAAGCCCGAGATGCCGCCCAGCTGGCGCAGCGTTCCCATGCGGGCGCGCCGCCCGGTGAGGATCTTGTGCGGGTAGGTCTGGTGGCCCACGTCCCACACCAGGCGGTCGTGGGGCGTGTTGTAGACATGGTGGAGCGCGATCGTCAATTCGACCGTGCCGAGGTTGGACGAAAGATGGCCGCCGGTCTGGGCGACGCTCTGCACGACGAAGTCCCGCAACTCGACCGCCAGCTGCTTGAGCTCGGCACGCGACAGGCCGCGCAGGTCGGCGGGACTGTCGATCGTCTCCAGAAGCGGGTGTTTCATGGTTCTAGCTTTCGCGCTCGACGACCTTGTCGGCCAGGAGGCTCAGCCAGGCAGCATCGCTCAAGCCGCTGCGGGCCAGCGCCGCCTGCGCCTTGTCGCGCAATTCGGTCGCGTGCCGGCGCGCGGCCTCCAAACCGAGCACCGTGACATAGGTGGGTTTGTTGTTGTCCAGGTCCTTGCCCGCGGTCTTGCCCAACGTGCTCGAGGCCTGGGTCACGTCGAGGATGTCGTCGACCACCTGGAAGGCCAGGCCCAGCGCGTCGCCGTAGTCCGACAGCGCCTGCCATTGCGACGGGGTCGGGTCGCCGCAGGCCGCCCCCATCAGCACGCTGGCCTGGAGCAAGGCGCCGGTCTTGCGGTGATGCATGTCGCGCAGGGCGTGTTCGCCGAGCGGCCGACCGATGCTCGCCAGGTCGATCGCCTGGCCGCCGGCCATGCCGGCGTGCCCGGCCGAACGCGCCAGCAGCGAGCACAGGCGTGCCTGCAAGACCGGGGGAACGAGCGCCGCATCGGACGGCGTCAGGACCTCGAAGGCCAGGGCTTGCATCGCGTCGCCCGCGAGCATCGCCTGGGCTTCGCCGAACCGCACGTGCACCGTGGGTTTGCCCCGCCGCAGCACGTCGTCGTCCATGCACGGCATGTCGTCGTGGATCAGCGAGTACGCGTGAATGAGCTCGACCGCGCACGCCGCGCGCATCGCGGCCTCGCGCCGGCCCTGGACCGCCTGCGCGGCCGCCAGCACGAGCAGGGGGCGGACCCGCTTGCCCCCGTCGAGCACGCCGTAGCGCATCGCGACGCCGAGCCCGGCCGGCGCATCGTCCGGCACCCAGGCCAGCAACGCCGACTCGACCGCCTCGACTTCGGCCCGGATCCATTGATCGAACTCGGCAAGCATCATGAATCGACGTACGGTTTGAGCTGCCCGTCTTCGAGCACCTTGACCTGCTGCTCGACGGCTTCCAGGCGCGCCCGGCAAAAGCCCAGCAGCTCCGCGCCGCGCCGGTAGTTTTCGAGCAGCTGGTCGAGCGGCAGCTGACCGGCTTCCATGGCGCCGACGAGACGATCGAGTTCTCCCAACGCCTCTTCATAGCTGGCCGCAGGGGAAGTCGGGGAATTCGAATTGTTTTGAGTTGCCATGGACGGTCCGATCCGGCGGATTGTAGTCAGGCATAAGACACATCTGTATCCCCCACCGCAACGTGACAAATGGTGACAGTCGACTCAAGACGCCGGGGCGGCCGGGCCCCCCTCCCACCCCCAGCTACAATCGGCTCCCTGCCACGCCCGGCAGCCCCCAACCGACCCCCGTGCAAATCTTTCCGCCGCTTGTGGCGGCGCGCAGCGGGTACGGCGTTCAACCTGGTTTTTGGAGATTCGCCGGGATCATGTCCGACCTGAGCGTCCCCCGCGCCGCCCTCTCGCGCGGCCATTCGCAACTCTCGGTCAGCAACTATTTTGACGACGGCCTGTTCCGCCGCGAAATGTCGGCCCTCTTCAAGGACCGGCCGCGCTACCTCGGCCACACCCTCGCCGTTCCGGAAGTGGGCGACTTCTACGCCCTGCCCCAGGAGGCCGAAGGTCGCGCCCTGGTGCGCACCGAGCGCGGGGTGGAGCTGATCTCGAACGTCTGCCGCCACCGCCAGGCCCTGATGCTGCGGGGCCGCGGCAACACCCGGGCCCACGTGGTGTGCCCGCTGCACCGCTGGACCTACGACCTGCAGGGCCGCCTGGTGGGCGCACCGCACTTCCCGGTCGACCCCTGTCTCGACCTCAAAAACTACCCGGTCCAGACCTGGAACGGCATGGTGTTCGAAGTGGAATCGAACCACCCGCGCCGCGTCGACCGCGACCTGCGCGACCTGGGCCCCGTCGCCGACCTGGATTTCAGCGGCTACGTCCTCGACCATGTGCAGTTGCACGAGTGCAACTACAACTGGAAAACCTTTATCGAGGTCTACCTCGAGGACTATCACGTCGGCCCGTTCCACCCGGGTCTCGGTCAGTTCGTGGCCTGCGACGAATTGCGCTGGGAGTTCGGCGAGCATCATTCGGTGCAAACCGTCGGCACCAAGAACGAGTTGGCGCGGCCCGGCACCCCGGCCTACCGCAAATGGCACGACGCGGTGCTCAAGTACCGCAACGGCGAGCTGCCCCGGCACGGCGCGATCTGGCTCACCTACTACCCGGCCGTGATGGTCGAGTGGTACCCGCATGTCCTGGTCGTCTCCACGCTGTTCCCGGAAAGCCCGCAAAAGACCCTGAACCTGGTCGAGTTCTACTACCCCGAGGACATCGCCGCTTTCGAGCGCGAATTCGTGCAGGCCCAGCAGGCCGCCTACTGGGAGACCTGCGCCGAGGACGACGAAATCGCGCTGCGCATGGACGCCGGCCGCCGCGCCCTGATGACCCGCGGGGACGACGAGGCCGGTCCCTACCAAAGTCCGATGGAAGACGGCATGCAGCAGTTTCACGAGTGGTACCGCCGCGCCATGCGAGGTCGGTCCTGATCCGCAAGCTGCCGGCGGCCTGGCTGATGGTGCTGGCCTCGCTGCTCTTCGCCACGATGGGGGTGTGCGTCAAGCTGGCCTCGGCACACTACGCCCCGGGAGAAATCATCTTCTACCGGGGGGTGGTGGGCGCCGTCATGATCGCCTGGCTGGCCCGCTCACGCGGTGTCGCGCTCAAGACGTCCATGCCGGCGACCCATTTCTGGCGCTGCCTGACGGGCGTGACCGCGCAATTCCTCTGGTTCTACTCGCTCGGCAACCTGCCGCTCGCGACCGCCATGACCTTGAACTACATGTCGTCGGTCTGGATGGCGATGTTCCTGCTCGGCGGGGCGGCGATGCTGGGCACCTTTCGCGTCGATGGACGACTCATCGGCACCGTGCTGCTCGGCTTTGCCGGCGTCGCCCTCATCCTGCGCCCGACGATCGAGCACGACCAGCTCTGGCACGGCCTGATCGGCCTGATCTCGGGAATGATCTCGGCCATGGCCTATCTGCAGGTGGCGACGTTGGCCCGGGCGGGCGAGCCGGAACTGCGCATCGTCTTTTACTTCTCGATCGGCGGCAGTCTGTTCGGGGGGGTGACGATGCTCTTCACCGGCGCCAGCGCGCACGGCTGGCAAGGCGCGCTGCTGCTGCTGTCGGTCGGCGTGCTGGCGACCGTCGCACAGCTGCTGATGACCCGCGCGTACCGTACCGGCCGCACCCTGGTGATCGCGAGCCTGCAGTATCTCGGCATCGCGTTCTCTTCCCTCTACGGCGTGCTCCTGTTCGCCGACCGCCTCACCTGGATGGCCCTGGCCGGGATGTCGCTGATCGTCGGCGCCGGGCTCGCGGCCACCTTGTTGCGCAGCCACACCCCGGAGCCCGCGACCGGAACCCTGGAGCCCTGACGATGTCCTCTTCACCCCTCATTTCCGCGTCCTCACTCCTTTCGGCACTCGCCGCCGACGCGCCCCCGGTGCTGATCGACACCAGCTTCGACTTGACCGACACCGGCGCTGGCCGGGCGGCGTGGCAACAGGGCCACCTCCCGGGGTCCCTCTACCTGCATCTGGAACGCGACTTGAGCGGCGCCAGGACGGGCCGGAACGGTCGGCACCCCCTGCCCGCGCGCAGCGACTTCGCGCAAACGCTCGGCCGTTGCGGCATCACCCCGGCGCGCCAGGTGGTGGCCTACGACCGGCAGGGGGGCATGTATGCGGCACGCCTGTGGTGGATGCTGCGCTGGATGGGGCATGCCGAAGTCGCGGTGCTCGACGGCGGCGTGGCCGCCTGGGTCGAGGCCGGCGGCAGCTTGTCGACCGCCGAGCGCGTCGCGAGCTCGGCCCCGCCCTACCCGGACCGTGCACC
>JALYHO010000261.1 GCA_030776545.1 Pseudomonadota bacterium
GTCCGGCGCGGGCGTGCCGACGTCGGTCGGGGGTGCCGACGCCTCGCCGGTCTGGGGAGCGACCTCGGCGGCCGGCCCGGCATCCGCTTCGAAAGGTGCGTCGGCCGGGAACTCGGTCGTGTCGTCGGCGGCACGGCCCGGCAGTTCGCCAGGCGAGGAGATCGGCGCGAGTTCGGCCGCCGCGGCCGCCGCTTCCAGGCGTCGCGCGGAACTCAGTTCGTGCTCGGCAAGGCGTTGCAGCAGTTCGGGCGACGGCGTCTTCAGGAAGCCGGCGGCGAACTGGTGCAGCAGGCGCCGGATTTCATCCGCGGTGTCGACGAACAGGCGGGCTTCCTCGGGGGTGCCGTGGCCGATCGCGAGCGAGCGCGCCTGGGCGTGCTCCAACAAGCGCGCGAGGTGCGACAGGTCGGTAAACCCGACCGTGGCGGAATTGCCCGCGAGCGAGTGGGCGAGCGCGATCGGGGTGTCGCCGATCGGTCGATGCAGCTCCATGGCCCATTCGGCCAACTCGACGCCGAGACGGCGCGAGAGCTCGTCGGCTTCGCTCAGATAGATGTTGAACAGCGGGATTCCGATGCGCAGGGGGCCGACGATCTTGACCAGCTCATCGTCCAGGCGGCCCGGCCCGCTGGCGGGCTCGGTGAGAGGCTCGGGCTCGGGCTCGGGCTCGGTACCGAATTCGGAATGTGGCGCTTGCGTCGCCGCAGGCGCAGCCTCGAACGGCTCGTTCATGGCTCGGCTGGAGGCAAAGTCGGGGCCGAACGCCGGCGTCGCCTGTGGCGCGGCCGCTGCGGGGGCGCCCAGGTCCAGGTCGAGGACGAGGTCGACCCCGGCCGAGTCTTCGATGACCTCGGGCAGCAGCAGGGGCAGCGGCTGGGTCGGTGCGTCGAACAACGCCTGCAGCTCGGCGGCGGCCAGGTCGAGGGCGGGCGGCGGCGCGGCGCGCTCGGCTTCGGATGCTTTTTCGGGCGGCGCGTCGAGGCTGTCCAGGTCGAGCTCGAACGTCAACCCGCCGAGCGCGTCGACCGGGGTCGGAGCCGCTGCAGGCGAAGGGTCGTTGAAGCCTCCGACTTCGGTCAGGGCGAAAGCCAGGTCTTGCATCTCGGTCGGCGCCGCAGAGTCGGCCGCATCGCCGAACGAAGCGGTTTCCGTGAGCGCGAACGCCGGCGCATCGGGTGCCGGGGATGGCGCCAGGTCGTCATGGGTCGATTGCGACTCGAGCGGGGGCGGCGGCGCCTCGCCGGTCAGGCGCGCGGCCTCGACCAGGCGGCTGGCGTGATGGGTGGGAACGCGGCGTGCCGCGATCTCCTCGACCCAGGCGCCGAGGTAGTCCAGGCTCCAGGTGGTGAAGTCGATCAGCGCTTGCGGCGCCGCGGCCTGCTCGGCGAGTTGGCCGTTGTACAGCTGCTCGCAGACCCAGGCCCCCTCGCCGAATTCCTTCAGCCCGACCATGCGCGAGCTGCCCTTCAACGTGTGGAAGGCACGTCGCAGCGTGGTGAGTTGGTCGAGGTCGTCAGGGGTACCCGCGAGGCCCTCGATGGCCGCGCGAGCGTCTCCCAGGACCTCGTTGGCTTCCTCGAGGAAGATCTCGCGCATCTCGTCGTCCTGGGCGAGTTCGGCGCTGCGCGTCGACAGCGCGAATTCGGGGGCGGGCGCCGGCACGGGCGCGGCGACCGGCTCCAGCGCGATGGGTTCCGTGCTGCTGGCGACGAAATCGACCAGCGTCTCGGAGAGCTCGCCGCGCGCTGCCGTGACTCCGGCGGGATCGCTGGCCTGGTCGATCGCCTCGCGCGCCTTGCGGGTCGCGGCCGCCAGCGCGGGTTGATCGGCGGCGTGGGCCTCGTGGCCCAGACGCTCGAGGTCGCGCGTCACGTCGGCCAGGGGGACATCTTCACGTACCGAACTGAAGGCCAGCATCTGGGCCTGTTCGATCAGGCGCGGCTCGACCGCCGGGGGTGCGCTGACCACCGTCAACGGTGGCACCGTGGCGTCGGCGCTGCGGCCCATCACGGGCTCGAGCGTGCCGGTCTCGGCGTCGAAGGTGAACAGCGACTTGGCCATCTGCGGCTGCACGCTGAGCATGTCGATCAGGAACCCGAGCGCGCCGAGGTTGCCGGCCAGTCGGTCGAAGACGCCGGTGTCGCCCAGGTGGGCGGTGTCGACCTCGGTCGTGGCCAAGGCGTCGACGCTGTCGCGCATGCGCAGCAGGGCGGCCGCCGCGTGGTCCATGCCCAGCACCGACAGCACGCCGCGCATCGCCTGCAACTGGCCCGGAACCGGAATCAGCAGTTGCCGCTCGGCGGGGGTGCGGAAGTAGCTGTCGATCTGCTTTTCGACCTCGGACAGGCTGGCGCGCAGTTCATGCACCACGCTGCCCATGGTCTGGCGGTCGGAAACGCGCCGATAGAGTTCCTCCATCCAGCCTTCGAGCGGCGCGGGCGGCTGGCCCTGGCGGACCGCCGCGAGACGCTCGGCAAGGCGCCGGACCCGGCCGGCCTGGTCGGGGTGGTCGAAATCGGCGTCGTCAAGGGCCGCCTCGACATACAGCAGGCTGGTGGCGACTTCCATCGCCAGCGGCGCCGGCGGCGCGGCGCCGGACTGCTGGGTCTGGGCGACGGCGTGTTGCAGTTGGGCCGCCAGCGTCTCGCCGAGCGGGAAGAGCTTCTTGAGCGACTCGCCGACCAGCGCGAACTGTTCCGACAGGCCGGTCATGCGGTGCATCTCGCCGCCGGCCACGCCGGACCAGGCGTCCTTGGCGGTGATCACGCGCTTTTTCGCCTGGGCGATGACGGCGGGGTCGAACCGACCGAGTACGCTCACCGTGTAGTCGATCGGTAGGGTGTCGGCCAGCCCGTAGGCCGCGCGGACCGCGGACAGCCGAGGGGCGAGCGCCGGCTCCGCCGGGGCGTTGCTTTGGGCGCAGAAGAAGAGCAGGTCCTGGGCCAGCCGCTCGGACACATCGGACTCGCCGCGCGCCAGAATGCGGAACTGGGCCAGCAGGCGGGACGCGACGCGTTTGCTGAACACGTCGAAGCCGAGCAGGCCACGGGCCTGGGCTTCGAAAACGGCAGCAGCGAGCTTCCACAGCGTGGCCACCTGGGTCGTCTCGGCGCCGGCACCGAGACCGGCGCACAGGTCGCCCAGCCGCACGGCCGGACCGACCGGATCGGCGCCGCGCATCAGCGGCAGGAGTTCGGCCTCGATCGCCGCCTGGGTTGCCGCATCGTGCTGGCGCGCCGCGACCCCCGCCTCGCTGGGCAAGTCGTGCCACTGCCAGTCGCGCTGCCACAGGTCGGCCGGGTGCACGCGGTCGGCCCCGGCGGCTTCCAGGACCGCCCGGTACGACGGAAAGAGCGCCAAGGTCGACACGTGCTTGCCGGCCAGCAGCCGGCTCAGGTAGTCGAGCAAGGCGAACGAGGCGCGCTCGATGTCTTCGACCACCAGCACGGTCAGCTTGTGCGGCTTGGCGACGACACGCTGCACCAGCGCTTCGCTGGCGCGCAGCACCATGGCGGCGGCCGGCTGGCCGACGAGTTCGAGCGCGCCCACGCCCTGGTGGATCTGGGCCCGCGCGGCGCGCAGCACCGCCGGGTCGACGGCGTCGATGTCCGAGCCGCTGAGCGCATCCATCTCGCGAACATAGCGGCGCAAGGCCTTGTGCGCGGCGTCGAGAGAGCGCCGCAATTCTTCGTGGACCCAGGCCAGGGCGCTGAGGTCGTCGCTGCCGCGATCTTTCGGAAAGCTCATCGTCGCACTCATGTGTTTTGTACGGTGGCGGCGCGGTCAGTCGATCTTGAATCGGGCCACGGATTGCTTGAGTTCTTCGGCGGTTCGCGAGAGCTCGCGCACCATCTGTGCGGTCGAGCGGGTGCCCTCGCCGGTTTGCTCGGTCACCGCGAAGATGTGCTGGATGTTGGTGGCCACGACATTGGCGGACTGCGCTTCGCTGAGCGCCTGACTCGAGATCTGCTCGATCAGTTCGGCCAGGCGGCGCGACACGCGGTCGATCTCGCCGAGCGCGGTGCCGGCGGCGTCGGACAGGCGCGTTCCCTCGACCACCCCCTGGGTGCTGCGCTCCATCGCGCCGACGGCGTCCTGGGTGTCGGTCTGAATCGTCTTGACGAGCGCCGCGATCTGGCGGGTGGCGTCGCCGGAGCGCTCGGCCAGCCGCTGGACTTCTTCGGCGACGACCGAGAACCCTCGTCCCGCTTCACCGGCCGAGGCCGCCTGGATCGCGGCGTTGAGCGCCAGGACGTTGGTCTGTTCCGTGATGTCCGAAATCAGTTCGGTGATTTCGCCGATCTCCTGCGAGGACTCGCCGAGTCGCTTGATGCGCTTGGAGGTCTCCTGAATCTGGTCGCGGATGGAATTCATGCCGCCGATCGTGTTTTGCACGGCGCGCAGCCCGGATTCGGCGGCTTCGAGCGACTGGCGTGCGACCGAGGCGGTTTCCTGGGCCTGGCCGGACACGTCGTTGATTCGGCCTGCCATCTGCAGCACCGATTCGCCGGTGTCGCGGATTTCGCGCAGTTGTTCCGACGACGCTGCGAGCAGCTCGGTCGAGGTGGCCTCGACCTGCTGGGTGGTGTCGGTCACGCGACCGACCGTGCCTTGAACTTGCGAGACCAGCGTGCGCAATTCCTCGACGGTGTAGTTGACCGAATCGGCGATCGCGCCGGTGATGTCTTCGGTGACCGTGGCCTGCTGCGTCAGGTCGCCTTCGGCGACCGCCTGGAGCTCGTTCATCAGGCGCAAGATGGCGGCCTGGTTGGCGTCGTTGACGCGTTTGGCTTCTTGCTGTTCGCGCTCGGCCGTCTGGCGCTGCCCTTCGGCAGCGAGGGTCCGTTCGGCTTGTCCGTGGGCGTACAGCCGCACCAGGCCCGCGCCGCCGAGCAACATCACGAGCGCCGAGATCGCGAGCAGGGCGAGGTTGGTGACGTTGAAGCCGGTGCTGTTGCCGAGGTCGGTCTGCAAGGTTTCGAGGCCGCGCCGCAGAGGCTCGCTGTCGGCCAGGATGCCCGACTGGGCTTCGCGTGCCGACACCAGTCCCTGCAGGTTGCCGAGAATCGCGCTCGCCTGGGTCCGGGCTTCGTCGTATTGCTTCATCAGGGCGACCAGGCGCTCGCGGGTCTGCGGGTCCCGGGTCGGTGGCAGATGCAAATCGGCGCTGCCGTCGAGCAGGCCCTGGCCGAGCTCGCGGAACGAGTTGAGGTCCTTGCCGAGCAGGAACACCGCTTCGGGGCTCACGCCCTCGACCGTCAGGAACTCGTTCGCCGACTTGCCGATCCGCTGCGTCAGCATGACCAGCTGCCCGACCGTGGAGAGCTCCGGGGGGGACGCGTCCTGGGCGAGCTTGAGCGAGGACACGGTCTCCGCGGTCTCGAGCAGGTCGGACGACTGGCGGTTCATGGTGCGCAGCGCCTGGCTGACCTGGGTCAGCACCTTCTGCTGGTCGAGCACGGTCTTGGCGTTCTTCTCGGCCCGGTCGACCAGCGGCAGCAGCGGCTCGAGGTCGGCTTGCGCCGCGGCCGGCGCCGCCGGCAGGTCACCCGCACCGGTGCGCAGGCCGCGCACGTTCTTGACGAGGACGTCGGCGCTGTCCTTCACGTCGGCAAACGCCGCCGCGTTGCCGACGAGGGCCTGCGAGACCGACTTGGCGAGCCGTTGCGACTGCATCAGCGCCTGGCCGCTCGCGCCCACCTGGGCCGCGCCGTGGTTGGCCGAGAGCAGCGACACGATGGTCATCAGGATCAGGCCGACCAGGCCGAGCAGCGCCATCACGATCAGGATGCGTTGCTGCTGCGCGGCCGGACGCGATCCGATCAGCGGCAGCCGGGTGCCCCCGGCGTGGGCCTCGGGCTCGGGCTCCTGGATGCGGGTCTCGGTGAAGTCGGCCATACCGGAGGGCGCGGCCTCGTGGATGATGGACGTGTCGAGGTCCTCGTCCTGCTGTTCGGTCGGAATGTCGTACGACGGCGCGCGTGCCGCTTCGGCCACGGGGGCCTGGGTGGTGCGGTGCCCGGCGTGACTCTCGGTCGAGTCCTCGTAGGCCTGCGCCGTCCCGCCCTGAACGTCGGCCAGGGCGAGATCGTCTTTCTGGCCCCAGCCCTTGAATTTGTTCAGCAAGCTCATGTCGGCTTCCTCTCGTGCAGTCTGGTTCGGATGGCAACGCCGGCGGCGTTCATCCAACGATCGTCAAAAAGGTCGGGTCGCGCGCCAGCTCGGAGAGCAGCAGCTCCTGCCAGAGGCGTCCGCCGGAATCGCGCAATTGCGAACCGGCAAAGGCCGGACGGGCGGCGCCGTCGGGCGGCTCGCGGGTGAGTTCGTCGGCGCTGCGCAGACCCGAAAGCCGGTCCACCATCAGCACGCAGTTGATGTCGAGGGCCTGGTTGAATCCGACCAGGCGCGCCTGAGGCTCGCGTCCCGCGGCCGCGGGCGATTTCACGTTCAGGAAGCCGGCCAGGTCGACCACGCCATGCAGGTGCCCGCGCAGATTGGCCACGCCGAGAAACCAGCGGTGGCTGTAAGGAACCGGCAGGATCGCGGCGAGCGGAAAGATTTCGCCCGCCTCGCGCAGGGGCAACAAGAAACCGTGCCCACTGCATTCGATCGCCAGCCAGGACTGGCTCCGCACCTGGGTGCGAGCCGCCTGCAAACGCTCCGCCAGGCGGGTCTGGAGTTCGCGCAGGGCAAGCTTGTTGGACATCGCTCGGGCGGGCGCGGGTTGAAGGCGGCGTGGTTCAGTCGAACGCGTGGATCTTGGCCACGAGTTCGTCGGCGTTGACGGGCTTGACGATGTAGTCGCGAGCGCCCTGGCGCATGCCCCAGACCTTGTCGGTCTCCTGGTTCTTGCTGGTGCACATGATCACCGGCACGCCGGTGAAACGCGGATCCCGGGTGATCGCGCGGGTGAGCTGGAAGCCGTTTTGTCCCGGCATCACCACGTCCATCAGGATCAGGTCAGGACGCTCTTCGCCGAGGCGGCGCATCGCCTCTTCGCCGTTCTCCGCGGTCCGCACGGAATACCCGCGCTTGACCAGCAGGTCGGAGAGAAAGTGCAACTCGGTCTTCGAATCGTCGACCAGCAATATTTTCTGGATCGTCATGGGTCGTCCTCCTTCTGTTCAGGGGTGCGCGGGGGCGCGCCGGGTCGGGCCGTCGGGCCGCTGGCTTCAGGCCATCCGCCGGTGCTGCTCCACGGCCTGCAGAAGCTGGTCTTTGGTGAATGGCTTGGTGAGGTAGGCCTCGGAGCCCACCATGCGCCCGCGCGCCTTGTCGAACAGGCCGTCCTTGGAGGACAGCATGATCACCGGCACGCCGGCGAACTTGTGGTTGCGCTTGATGATCGCGCAGGTCTGGTAGCCGTCCAGGCGCGGCATCAGGATGTCGCAGAAAATCAGGTCGGGATCGTGGTCGTTGACCTTGGACAAGGCGTCGAACCCGTCTTCGGCCAACAGCACGCTGTAGCCACCCTGCTTCAGGAAGATTTCAGCGCTGCGACGGATCGTGTTGCTGTCGTCGATGACCAGCACCTTGATGTCCGCGGGATCGGCGGCGGCCTCATTGCTCAACTGACATTCTCCTCAACGACTCGGGGGGCGGTCCGGCAAGCGCCCTCGCGGTGTGGGTGCCAGTTCCTGCCGGTCTGTTGTCGGACGTTCTGGTCTATTCTGAAGAGCCTGGTGCGCGTCTCGGTCCGGAGGCGGGCGCCGTTGCAAATTAATGTGTCGAGTTGCTCAAATTTGAACCATCTCGAAGTCTTCCTTGCGCGCCCCGCACTCGGGACAGGTCCAGTTCATGGGGACGGCTGCCCACGCGGTGCCGGGAGGGATATCGTGCTCGGGGTCTCCGGTGGCCTCGTCGTAGATCCATCCACATATGAGGCACATCCAGGTTTTGGGTTCGGTCACTTTGGTCTGCGAGCCGATCAGGCGCGTGGCGTCACTACAATGCAGACAGATTGTAGCCACCCGATTTGCCGAAAATCCAAGGTTTCCTAGGCACATACGCAACATTCTTCACATTCGCCTAGAGGTCTGGACGGTCGCGGCCACGGCCCGATCGGCACCGCATCTCGCCAACGTTCCCGGGCCTTTCCGATGACTGCATCCTCTTCCCGTCGCGCGCCCAAAACGGCGTCCGGTGCTGCTCCGGGCTCCGCGCCGGCCGCTGCGTCGGCATCGGCGCCCGAATTCGTCGCCGGGTCCGACCCGACCCAGGAGCAGCCCGCCCCGGCCTGCGTGATGAGTTTCAACGCCAGCGACCCGAGCGGCGCCGGCGGCACCGCGGGCGATGTCGCGACCATCGCCGCGATGGGCGCACACGCGCTGCCGGTCGTCACCGCGATCATGATGCGCGACACGCACGAGATCTTCGACCAGCACGCGCTCGACGCCGACGTGATCGCCGAACAGGCGCGCGGTGTGCTGGAGGACGTCACCATCGCGGCCTGGAAAGTGGGCTACCTGGGCTCGACCGAGGGGGTCAGCACGGTCGCGGAGATTCTTTCCGACTACCCCGACGTCCCCCTGGTCGCCTACATGCCCAACCTCGCCTGGGTCGAGGAGGACGAGCAGCAAAGCTACCTGGACGCGTTTCGAGAGCTCGTGTTGCCGCAAACCGAGGTGCTGGTCGGCAGCCACCAGACCCTGACCGACTTTTTGCTGCCCGATTGGGACAACGACCGCCCACCCTCCCCGCGCGAGCTGGCAGTGGCCGCGGGCGAGCACGGCACGCGCTACGTGCTCGTCACCAGCGTGCCGCTGCCCGACCAGTACCTGGACAACGTGCTGGCCTCGCCGCAAGGTCCGGTGACCGGCGAAAAATTCGAGCGCTTCGAGGTCGCCTTCGTCGGCGCGGGCGATACGCTTTCGGCTGCGCTGGCGGCCTTGCTGGCCGCCGGTGCCGACCTGACCGCGGCGGTCGGCGAGGCGCTGGCCTTTCTCGACCAGGCCCTCGACGCCGGCTTTCGGCCGGGGATGGGCAACGTCGTTCCCGACCGGTTCTTCTGGGCGTTGCCGGCAGACGAGGAGTCGGGCGAGGGCGCCGAGGAAGCTGGCAGCGCCGGCGACCCGCCCGACGACGATCTCCCACCGACCCAGTCGCGCCATGTCCACTGACCCGAAAAGGGAAGCGGGCGACGCCGCCCGCAGCAACGCCGGCCTTTTCGCACGGGCCCAGCGCGTCATCCCGGGCGGGGTCAACTCGCCGGTGCGGGCGTTTCGCGCCGTCGGCGGAACGCCGCGCTTCATCGCGCGTGCCGAGGGCGCCTATATGGTCGATGCCGAGGGCCAGCGCTACATCGACTACATCGGCTCCTGGGGCCCGATGATCCTCGGCCACGGCCATCCCGCGGTCCTCGAAGCGGTCCACGCGGCGGCCTCGGAGGGCTTGTCGTTCGGCGCGCCGACCGAGCGTGAGATCGAACTCGCCGAAGCCATCCTCGAGCTGGTCCCGAGCATGGACCAGGTCCGGCTCGTCAGCTCCGGCACCGAGGCGGCGATGAGTGCACTGCGGCTCGCCCGCGGGGTCACCGGCCGGACCAAGATCGTCAAGTTCGAGGGCTGCTACCACGGCCATGCCGACGCCTTGCTGGTCAAGGCCGGCTCGGGACTCGCGACCTTCGGCCACCCGACCTCGGCCGGGGTCCCGCCCGAAGTCGTGCGTGACACCCTGGTGCTCGAATACAACAACCTGGAGCAGCTCGAGGAGGTCTTCGGCCTCGAGGGCGATGCCATCGCCTGCGTGATGATCGAGCCGATCGCCGGCAACATGAATTTCGTGCGTGCCACGGTCCCGTTCGTGCGCCGCCTGCGCGAACTGTGCAGCCTGCACGGCGCCTTGCTGGTGTTCGACGAGGTCATGACCGGCTTTCGGGTCGGCCTCGCCAGCGCCCAGGGGCTCTTCGCCCGGGACATCCCGGGGTTCGAGCCCGACATCAGCGTCTTCGGCAAGGTCATCGGGGGCGGCATGCCGCTGGCCGCCTTCGGTGCCCGGCGCGCGGTGATGCAGCAACTCGCCCCACTGGGGCCGGTCTACCAGGCCGGGACGCTGTCGGGCAACCCGGTCGCGACCGCCTGCGGCCTGGCGACGCTGCGCGAAATTCGCAAGCCGGGTTTCTTCGACGCCCTGGCGGAGCGCACCCGCGCCTTGCTCGACGGCTTGCTGGCGAGTGCCGAGGAGGCGGGCGTGCCGATGGTTGGCGATTGCGAGGGCGGCATGTTCGGCTTCTTCTTCGCCAGCACGTTGCCGAGCAACTACCGCGAAGTGATGGCAACCGACAAGGAGCGCTTCAACCGGTTCTTTCACGCCATGCTGGAGCGCGGCGTCTACCTCGCGCCGGCCATGTACGAAGCCGGGTTCGTCAGCGCCGCGCACAGCGCCGAAGACCTGCGCGCGACCGTGGCGGCGGCGCGACAGGCCCTCGCGTAGCGCCCATGCCGCGCGCTCGCGCCGCGTTCCGGGCGGCGATCTTCGACATGGACGGGCTGTTGCTCGACACCGAGCGCCCGGTCCGGACGGCCTGGTTGCATGCGGCCGACAGCGTCGGCATGCCGCTCAGCGACACCGACTACCTGGCGCTGGTGGGCCTGAACCACCCAGCCAGCCAAGCCCGCCTGCTCGCGCATTTCGGCGCCGACCCGGAGCGCCTGGCCGTCGCCGCAGCGGCGGCCCAGGCGTGGCTGGCCGGTGCCTACGGG